>JACIZP010000305.1 GCA_014359355.1 Calditrichota bacterium
GACGTCATAATCGGTCTCGTTGACCACCTCGACGCGGGCGCGCCGGGCAAAAGGCATGGGGAAGTAGCAGTAGTAACCCCCACTGGACATGCCCAGCAAGAGGGAGGTGTAGTGGGTGTAGCCAAAGCCCGTTCCGAAAAAGTCGCCGACAGGGCAGAGCACACTGGGCGAGCTCTCGTCGTCCCAGTACATGCGCAACACGATGCGCCGCAGGAAGTGCGGGTCACGAGAAGCGATGGTCAGCCAGATGCGCGTGATCACGCCAGCGCCCTTGATATCCGCCAGGACGGCTGTTTGGCCGCGCGGGATGACCAGCCGATCGGCATTGCCACCGCTCCGGTCGAAGCTGGAGATCTGCCGTAGACGGCTCTCCTTGAAGTAGGGGAGCCTTCCCAGCGAAAAGTCCTCCACCCGCGCCTGGGCCAGCGCCCAGTACGGAAGGACGGCGAGCGCGAGAAGGCCTGTCGCCCAGAACAGATGTCTTTTCATGGCCACCACCTCCTTCGAACCGTTGCCAGCAAAGCCTACCAGAGCACGCCCCGATAATCTTCGAACCCCCGGTGCAGACCGAGACGCCGGGCCAATGCGATTACCTCGGCAACCTCCTTATGGCTCACCGCGCGGGCAATCTCCGGGAACTGGTGCGCGCGATAGCAGGGACGATACTGTGCCATGATGTTCACGTAGGAATCGGCCGAGAGTTCCTCCGCGATGAAACGCAGCACCGCCTCGGAGCCGGCAACCCCGTTGGGCATCACCAGATGGCGGATGAGCAGCCCGCGGTAGGCGATGCCCAGCGCGTCCATTTTGAGCTCGCCCACCTGGCGGTGCATCTCCCGCAGCGCATCCTTGTTCACGGCAAAGTAGTCAGGCGCGTCGCAATACCGCTTGGCCCACGACTGGTCGGCGAACTTGGCATCGGGCATGTAGATGTCAAAAATCCCCTCCAGGAGCTTGATGGTCTCCAGGGCCTCGTACCCGCCGCAGTTGTACACCAGCGGCACCTTGAGCCCCCCTTTGATCGCCAATGGCAATGCCTCGACAATCTGCGGCACGAAATGGGTCGGGGTCACAAAGTTGATATTGTGGCACCCTGCGCGCTGCAGGGCAAGCATCATGTCAGCCAGCGCCCGGGGCGAAACCTCGCGACCTTCGCCTCCGTGGCTTATCTCCCAGTTCTGGCAGAACACGCAGCGCAGGTTGCAATGGGCCAAGAAGATGGTGCCGGAACCATGCATGCCGACGAGCGGTGCCTCTTCGCCGTAATGCGGAAAGGCACTGGACACAACTGCCTCTTTCCCTGCTTTGCAGTAGCCAATCTCCCCTGCCAGACGATCGACCCCACACCGCCGGGCGCACAAGGCGCATGAGCGCAAGATGGCCCGCAGGGCGGCAATGCGCTCCTCCAGCTCGCCGCGCTCATGAAGTGCCAAGTACGAAGGTCTGTACTCCATCCTGCGCCTCGCTGCGTAACAGGTCAGCCAGGAAAGAATGCTGGTCGTTCAGCCGCAAAAGGTGGCTCTCACAGCCTGAGCTACAGTCAGAAGCTCCGAAACCAGGCAGCACTGGCTGACACCCCCTTTCCCTGAGAAACTTTTGCAGCGCGCATTCGCCCCGCTCAGCCGACAGCAGTGCGCCTACCACAGTCGCTGCGGTAGCGGTGGTCAGATAGTCGATGTGCCAGCGCCGGACCTTTTTGTGCCGGATGTGCCGAGCTACCCTCTGCCCGATTCCGCGCCTGGCACTGCCCACGTAGAGATAATAGCCTTGTTGCAGCCGGCACCACCCCAATTTCCCGATGACTCCAGCAAATGAGTGCCCAAGTTGTACCACTAACACATAGGTGATTGCCGTCTGAACCGCTGCCGAGTGCAACGCTCCTGCTTCGATCGCATGAGCGGTGAGCCACAGCAGGCGCACGGCATCCCGCGCTGCGGCCGCGCCGGTGGCACCAACCCCAGGGCACGTGATCTGCTTAACTGGGCACTCCGCCCGATGCATCGCAAAGCTCCGGTCCACGGCCCTCCAACCCTCGCCAATTCCTCCGGCGCGCGTTCTCGCGTCGCAGGCGGCCACCAGTTCTGGCCTCTCAAAAGTAGAGAAGGTGGTAGGCGGCATGAGGGCGTATGCGCAGCGCCGGTGCCGGCATGTGCACGACGTTGAGCATCTCCGCAACGGCGCGCAATACCGAACTCCGGAAGTGGACCTTTCTGAGGTCAAAATCCAGAGCCAGGTACACTTCCTTGCGTCCGCCGATCTTGCTGGTCGTCCCGTAACCAACCGCGATGTCCACCACGTCGGGCCAGTGTTGCCGCACCGGCCGGGGCAGCAGCATGTGGGCGTCCAGACAAAGCCAGAAGGTCATTCCTGCATAGTCTTCCACCGCGTACCTGCCGTAGACTGGATCGCCCGAGGGGTGATAACTCCACTTAATGTTCACCCTCTGCAGGCTCGGGTGGCGACGCTGCAGCATGGGGAATGCTGCCCCTGCCTCATTCGCCAGCAAGTCCCCAAGGCTGAAACC
>JACIZP010000306.1 GCA_014359355.1 Calditrichota bacterium
GCCTCCTTGGCGCACGTGGCGCGAACAAAGATTCACGCAAAGGACCCAAAGCACCACCAAGGCGGCCTGCAGGTCCCACAGATCGAAGAGGGGCAGGGGGGGTGGGCACCCTCAGTACCCTTAGCGCCCTTTGCCCCCTTCGCGCCCGTGGCGCGGAGAAACATTCAGGCAAAGGACCCAAAGCACCACCAAGGCCGCTTGCACCTCCGACAGATCGAAGGGGGCAGGGGTGGGCTCGTTCAGTACCCTCAGCGCCCTTTGCCCCCTTCGCGCACGTGGCGCGAACAGAACATAGCATCCCCGGCGAGAACCACCGGGCATAAAGAGCTTGAATTTTCCCTCAACTTCCAGTATATTAGCTCAGACGAACTTACGACCTCAATTCCAGAAGGCGGTGCCATGCGTCCTCGTGTGAAGATTACCTTAGCAGCTTCCTCCCTCCTCTTAGCGGTCATGCTGACCGTTCTGGCGGGGCCTTTCTTGTCCGCCGTCTCCCAGGTGGCGCAAAACCTGTACATCAAGACCAAAATCCTCACCATGGTGCTGGACAAGGTACAGCGCTACTACGTGGACGAAGTCGACCCCGGCCAGCTGGTGGAGGACGCCATCAAGGGGATGCTGGCCAGCTTAGATCCGCACACCGTCTATCTCACCAAAGAGGACTTTGACAAGTGGCGGGTGGACTTTGAGGGCTACCACGGCATCGGCATTAGCTACGACATCATCCGCAACAAAATCACGGTGCTCAGCGTCAACGAGGACGGCCCGGCGTGCGCCGCCGGCCTCCTGCCGGGCGATCGCATCGTCAAGGTCAACGGCGAGTCGGTGGTGGGCATCAAGCGTGAGGAGGTGCCGCTCAAGCTCATGGGCCCGGCCGGCAGCACCGTCACGGTGAGCGTCGAACGGCAGGGCTGGGACCGCCCGCGCGACTTTACCCTCGTCCGCCGCCAGATCACTTTGGCCAGCGTGCCGTACGCCTTCATGATACGCCCGGAGGTGGGGTACGTGCGCATCGCTCGCTTCACCGGCTCCACGGTCACCGAGCTGGACAACGCCTTGCGCAACCTGTACGGCCAGGGCATGAAGCGGCTGATCCTCGACCTGCGCGGCAACGCGGGGGGCTACCTGCAGGCGGCAGAGGAGGTTGCTGACCGTTTCTTGCCTGGCGGCAAAATCATCGTCTTCACGCGCGGACGGATCAGCTCCTCACGCCAGGAGTTCATCGCCACCGACCAGGCGACTTTTCCCATCATCCCCATGGTGGTGCTGATCGATCACGCCTCGGCCAGCGGCGCCGAAATCGTGGCCGGCGCGTTGCAGGACTGGGACCGCGCGCTCATCGTCGGCCAGACCAGCTTTGGCAAAGGGCTGGTGCAGACGCAATTCCCCTTCCAGGACGGCTCGGCCCTGCTGGTGACCACCGCGCGCTACTACACCCCCAGCGGCCGCCTCATTCAGCGCGAGTTCGCGAAGAGGAGCCGCCAGGAGTACTTTGCCGAGGCCGGGTATCAGGACCAGACGGCACCGGAAGAAGAGCCGCCGCGTCCGGCGTTTCAGACCTCCTTGGGCAGGACCGTGTACGGCGGTGGCGGCATCACCCCCGATGTCATTGTGGCACCTGAGGGCCGCCAGCTTTCTGCCTCCTTCCGCCGCCTCTATTTTGCTGAGGAGCGGCTCTTTTACACCTTTTGCGAAAGCTATGCCGCCGCCCACCCCGAGATCGGCCAGGACTTGGAGCAGTACTTGGAGCGCTTTGCCGTCTCGGAGCAGATGTTCGCGGCCTTTGTGCAACATGTGAGAAAGAGCGGCTTCGCGTTCTCGGACAGCGAGTTCCAGCAGAACAAGAGCGACATCCAGTTTGCGCTCAAGCGAGAACTGGCCTTCATCTTCTGGGGCGATGTGGGGCGCTACCGGGTCGCCATCCAGGCGGATAACCAGCTCCGGACGGCTCTTGAGCAGCTGCCCCAGGCGGAACGTCTGCTGCAAAGCAAGGGCTTCCGCGAGCGCACCTTGCCGCGGCCATGAGCCGCATGCAGCCGCTTGAGCCTGGGCCGTCAGCTTGAACCCGTAGTCACACCTGGGATGCTCAGATTTGCCATCATGCCAGCAAAGTGCCAATGGAGGACGAGCAGATGACCAGAAGGCAGTTGGTACTCGTCGGGGGACTGCTTGTTGCCCTTTCTTTGCCTGCAGCCGGCCTCTCGCAGCAGGTCCCCGCTCCCGAGCAGTTTTTTGGCTTCAAGTTAGGCTCTGACTACAAGCTTGCCAGCTGGGAGCAGATCGTCTCCTACTTCAAAGAGCTGGACCAGGCCTCGGATAAGCTGCAGGTGGTTGAGCTGGGCAAATCCACGATGGGCCATCCGTTCATCATGGCCATCATCTCTTCACCGGCGAACATGGCTCGCCTGGACGAGCTGAAGGCCAACTCCCGGCGCATCGCCCAGGCGCGCGGTCTGTCCGAGGAGCAGGCCCGCCGTCTCGCCCGCGACGGCACGGCCGTGGTGCTCATCACCTGCAGCATCCACGCCACCGAGGTGGGCGCCACCCAGGCCTCGCCCGAGTTGGCCTACAACCTCATCACCCAGGACACCCCGCAGAACCGGCTGATTTTGGACAACGTGGTCTTCCTCCTGGTCCCCTCCTTCAATCCAGACGGCCTGGTGCTGGTCAAGGACTGGTACGACAAGTACCTGGAAACGCCCTACGAGGGGAGCGGCATGCCGTGGCTGTACCACAAGTACACGGGCCACGACAACAACCGCGATGCCTTCATGCTCACCCAGGTGGAATCGCAGCTGGTCACCAAGGTGATGTATCAGGAATGGTTCCCGCAAATTTACTTGGACATGCACCAGATGGGCAACAGCGGCCCGCGCATCTTTGTGCCGCCCTACCAGGAGCCGCTCAACCCCAACCCTGACCCGCTGGTCACGTGGGAGAACTCCCTCTTAGGCGAGCACATGGCCATGGACCTGCAGGCCAAAGGCTACCGCGGCGTAGCCACGCGCATCTACTTCACTGCCTGGTGGCAGGGCGCCTTCTTGCAAACGGCCTGGTGGCACAACATGGTCGGCCTGCTCACCGAGTTAGCCAGCTGCCGCATCGCCTCCCCCATTTTCCAGGAGAGAAAGGACCTCAAGGGCGGCGGTTTGGGCTTTCCCGAGTACCGCGTGGCCACTAACTTCCCCGACCCCTGGCCTGGTGGCTGGTGGCGCTTGCGCGACATCGTCGACTATGACCTTGCTGCCGCCTACTCGCTGCTGGAAGCAGCAGCGCAACTAAAGGAAAAGTTCATCTACAACCACTACCTGATGGGCAGGCGGGCGATAGCCAAGGGGGAAAGTGAGCCGCCCTATGCCTTTTTGATCCCCCCTGGCCAGGCCGATCCCGGCGCCGCACGCACCTTGCTCGACGTGCTGCACAAGGGCGGCGTGGAGCTGCATCGCGCCCAGGCCCCGTTCACCGCGGACGGCGTCACCTACCCGGCCGGGACGTACGTGGTGCTCATGGCCCAGCCGTACCGCGCCTTTGCCAAGGACCTCTTGGAACCGCAACGCTACCCAGACCTGCGGGAGTACCCGGATGGTCCGCCCATTCCGCCGTACGATGCAGCCGGCTGGACCCTCCCCTTGCAGATGGGGGTGAGCTGCGTCGAGGTGCAGCGGCCGTTCAGGGCCGAGCTGAGCCCGGTGGCCAAGGTGGAAGCCGAGCCCGGCACGGTGCGCGGTGGTGGCTATGCCTACGCGCTCTCCCCGCGGCAGAACGCCACCTACGCAGCCATCAACCGCCTGCTGGCCCAGGGCGCGCCCGTGTACATGGCAAGCGAGCCCTTCACCGTGGGCAGCGAGAGTTACGAGCCGGGCACCGTGCTCATTCCCACCGGCAAGATCGCGCCGGACAGAGTGCGCAAGATCGCTGCCGAATTAGCGCTGCCCATTTACGGCCTGGGCGGCAAACCGCGCATCAAGGCCTATCGCCTGCGCCCCATGCGCATCGCCGTCTACCAGCCGTGGACCTCAAGCATGCACGAAGGGTGGAGCAGGTGGGTGTTGGAGCAGTACGGCTTTGCCTACACGAACTTGCACAACGAGGAGATCAAGGCGGGCAGGCTCCGGGAGCGCTACGACGTCATCTACTTCCCGGACATTTATGCCGAGGGAATTTTGGAGGGAAGGCCGGAGGGCAGCGCGCCTCCTGAGTTCACCAAGGGCATCGGGCCGGAGGGCCTGGCCAACCTGCGGAGGTTCGTGGACCAAGGCGGGTCCATCGTGGCCATCGACGGCGCGGGCGAGCTGTTCATCAACGAGTTCGGTTTGCCGGTGGTCAATGTGGTCAAAGACCTCAAATCCACAGACTTTTTCTGTCCCGGCTCGATTTTAGCGGCTGAGTACAACACCTCCCACCCGGTGGCCTTTGGCATGGAGGCGCAGAGCGTGGCCTACTTTGCGCGCAGCGCCGCCTACAAGGTCGTGCCCTCTTTCACCGTGCAAGCGCAGGTGATCGCCAAGTATCCGGCAAAGAACTTGCTCAAGAGTGGCTGGCTGTTGGGCGAAAAACACTTAACCGAGCGCGTGGCGGCCGTGGATGTGCCGGTGGGCAAAGGGCACGTGGTGCTCATCGGCTTTGACCCCATCAATCGCGCGCAGGCCCACGCCACTTTCAAGCTGCTCTTCAACGCATTGTACTACGGCGGCGCCGAACCCGCTCCTCTGCCGTGAGGTGAACAAGGGTAGGGGCAGCCGCTGTCGCAAAGTCCAGGAGAGAGGCGTATGCAACAACCGGTGCCACAGCAGATCAGTGTGGAGTTGGGGGAAAAAGAGGCCGAGGGGATCTACTCCAACCTGGCGTTGATCACCCATTCGCCGGCGGAGTTTGTCATCGACTTTACGCGCATGCTCCCCGGCGTGCCCAAGACCAAGGTCTACGCGCGCATCATCATGACCCCGCAGCATGCCAAGTCGTTCCTCTTAGCTCTGCAGGAGAACGTGGGCAAATACGAGAGCCAGTTCGGCGAGATCAAGCTGCATGCCGAGCAGCAGAGGATGCGCGAGTTGGGCTTCAAGCCGGGCGCAGAGGGGCAGGAGAAGGAGTGAGGTGAGTGGCATCGCCCGTCAGGGAGCCAGGCGCAGGCGTGCCGGAAGGGTGAGGCTGGCTGGCTTGCTCTTTGCGCTGACGACGTGGTCTGCGGCAGCGCACGGCAAGGAGAGCGCGGCCAGCATCGGCATAGTGGGGGGCTGGTTCAAGCCCAATTGCTTGGCAGCGCAGGCGTCGGTGTCGCCGTTCGACTCGGTGGCTACTGCCCCGTGGTTCGGCCTTATGCTCAGCAGCCGGGCGTTTTCCGGCACGTCGCTGCGGATCTCAGCGGGCTATTGGGCGCATGGCGGAGAGCGCCCGCTCACCGTGGTGCCGGTGAGCTTGGACTTGAAACACGAGTTGGTGCAAGGGTTGCCGTTCAGGCCGTACGTGGCCTACGGAGGGGCACTCTATTGGGGATGGGAGGCAAAGTGGCAGGAAGTGCGGGGCGCTCGCCCGCGGGCGCGGGGCTGGGGCGCCACGTTGGGGGTGGGTCTGGACATAAAGCTCGGCCAGCACTATAGCGCGCTGGCCGAGTTCGACTATCTGTACATAGCCTTTCGGCACGAGTTGGGCCGCGCCAAAGACTACAGCGGCCCACGCCTTATGCTGGGGCTTTGTTACGGTCTCTGATCCCTCTTCTCGCAGAAAACGCACCGGATGCAGTCGCGCAATGGCCGCCAAGACTGCGCCAAGAACACCGCCGACCCCGAAAACGCCACCGATGAGCTTGCGGCTCTGAAGCATCCCTTGGCGCTCGTAGCGGAGCTTAGTGTCCTTTGCGTGCTAAACATTCAGGCAAAGCACACCACCACCTCGCAAAGAAAGCCAGGAACCCTCAAAACACCCCCCCGCGAGCTTGAGTTTCTCAAGGGTGCCTTAGCGCCCCTTGCGGAACTTGGCGTCCTTTGCGTGGAACCCCCCCTCACCGCAGTTTGATGAGCTTCACGCTGGCGTGGAACCCATCCGCGCAGCGCAGGCGGCACACATACACCCCGGCGGGCGCCTCTGCCCCGCCCTCATCCCGGCCGTCCCAGCGCGCCTCGTGCTCTCCGGCGCGAGCCACCCCCTGCACCAAGGCGCGCACTAACCTGCCACGCAGGTCGAATACACCCAGCTCCACCTCTTGCTCAGCAGCTAAAGCAAACTGCACCGCGGTCCCGGGATTGAACGGATTGGGGTACCCGCCAACCAGGGCTGTACGAGTCGGCACAGTGCTCGGCTGCCTGTCCGAAACGGCCGGCACGTAAACCACCACCGGCCCGAACAGCTCAACCTGTCCGCCGAAATCCTCCTGCCGCAGCTTGTACCAGTAGCTCTGCTCCGGCGCGACCGTGCGGTCGACGTACTGATAGCTGTGCGGCACCACCGAGCTGCCGGCCCCGGGGATGAGCGAGCTGATGATGCGGTACGGCGCCGCCTCTCCCTCGCTGCGCAGCACGTAGAACCCGCGATTGTTCACTTCGCTCTCGGTCACCCAGTTGAGCTGCACTCCGCCCGCCACCACTGCCGCCTGGAACGAAGCCAGCGTGACGGGGAGGGAGCTATCGAAATAGTTTAGAACCTGGGGGTGGTCAATGTCTCCGCGGAATTGGTCCTCGCTGGCACTTTGTGCCCCAATCCGCAGGGCGCCGTTGTCGGTTTCCACGGTCCCAGAGAGTGGCTCAGGCCCCCCATCCAGCCGGCGGTCTACCCAGACTCTGAGCCCATTTGTTTGGTCAAACGTACCCGCTATGTGGTGCCACGTCCCGTCAATGACGTCTGTCTTCCCTTCGAGGGAATACAGCGTATTGCTAATGCGCACACTCAGTTTCACCTTGTGAGTGCCTGTCACAGCGAGCCTGTAGCGCACGGTACTGGCGCTTTTGACAATTATGACCGCCTGGCTGGTAACATCCGCGTTGTTCGCCCGAATGTACGCCTCGAGGGTGAGCTCCGTAGTCAAGTCCAGTTCCGCTTGATCGGCCACGTTGATGTAGTCATTGGTACCGTCGAAATGGAGATAAGCCGAGCCCTCGGGGGGACTGTCGAACCGCCAAGCGGATGCATCCATGTTCTGGAACGTTCCGTTGTTGGCCACCCCCAGGTCATCGTAGGCGACCGTGCCTGAGCCTTCGTTAAAGCGCCAGGAACCTCCTACACCTTGGCAGTTCCCACTTGTCGGCCCAAGGCCTGGCAAAAAGGCCACGAAGATCAGTGGCATGCACGCGAGCGCGATCTTACCGTTCATGAGTCCTCCCCTTATTGTGCTACGTGAATGAACTGAGGTGCTGGCCAGGAGCTAGCCTATCATTACTCGGGATTACTGCCTCGAGAAAGTGGCACTCCGTTAGAAAAGTGGAATTCGCGCCGCGACCCTATCCGTGGTCCCGCCGTTGCGTTAACCATTGCGACTCCACGGCACGCTGCCCGCTTGCTCCTGTGCCTAATCCAATTTACTGCCCGCAGGCCAAAAAGTCAAGGACAAAATTCATCCCCATCGCCGCCCATTACATTTAACCGCTGATCTCCGCTGATACCCCACACCCCCAACCTGCACCGCTCGAGGTTAGCCCCCACTCCCACCGCCCCGCATCCAACCGCTGACATCCTTCCGCTGACACCAGAGATTGCTCCCGTTTTTTGGAGTCTCCGCCCGCCGGGAGCACAGGTCCTCTACGCCTCTGCAGTTCTTCCACCACGGATAACACGGATACCCAACCCATCCCGGGCTTTCAATGTAGGAAGCCGAATGTCGATCCGTGGCCCTCTCCCCGTATCTGTCGCTGCATCTCTCAGAAAACCATCCTTTTGAATTGGAGCCTGCCTGGGCTGCCAAAGTTCAACAAGTATCCAACATGGCAACCCGTGGCCTTGAGATAGTGCAGCAACTGCGCCTCATGAGCGGGACTGAGAGACTCACACGCCTTGATCTCTACGATGATCCTTCCCTCCACCACTATATCCGCATAGTAGTCTCCCACCACCACGCCGTCGTAACGGACGTCGATTCTCTTCTGCTGCTCGGCCGTGAGACCGACCTTGCGAAGTTCGTGCACCAGTGCGTTTTCGTACACCTTTTCCAAAAAGCCATTGCCGAGAGCATTGTACACCCGAAAGGCACAGCCCAACACGCTCTCAGACAATTCCCTTTCCAGAAAAGTGGCCTCCTGCATCCCGGGTCCCAGTCGATTCTCCAGGCGGTCCGTGGAGATCCGTGCTTATCTGTGGTTCCTTCTTGCGGTTCGGGCGGCGACACCTTGGGCTATGGCCGGTGCACGGAAAAATCCACCGCTAGCGACAGCGCCACCTGGCCCGCGACCTCGCTCACCCTCTTCCCCTCCCCATGCCCGGCATTGCGCCTGTGCCGCCACTGGAACCCACCCTCGAGCAGGACATTAGGCCGTGGCTGGAACCGGGCCGCCACACCAACTTCCGCGGTCTTTTCCACCACGCCCCACGGAAAGCGCCAATGGTGCGGAAACTCCCGCAATCGGTACGGGTCCTGCACGATATCCAGCTCCCCCCGCCGCTCATAAGCCAGCCAGGCCCGAGCCGTCACGTAACGCAGCGGGAACCCGGTCCACGACGCCTCGTGCCGGTCCATGTCGCTCCCCGCCCTGAAACCTAAGGGCAAGCCGCGCGCCACATAGTTGATGTGCGGCGTCTGATGGCGGTAGGTCCACGTGGAAATGCGAACGTAATCGTAGCGCGCCACGCCTGCTGTGGGCCCCAGCACATAGGAGGCGCCGGCGCGCACCCCGGTCGCGTCCGGAATCGGTTCGCGGTCCAACTGCACGTCGTCGATCATCAGAAAAGCCCAGGTGCGCAGGCGCCTCACCGGGAACCATTCGACCCAGCCGGTCAAGAACCAGTTATCGCGGTTCTTGCTCAGCTCGTTGGTGCGCGCGTTGCGCTCGTACTCTTGGTACATCATGAAGGGATTGGCGTAGGCGATGCTCAGTGGCCGGTCCACTCCGGCGTAGAGCATCCCTTCGCCCACGCCCAGCCACAGAGTGCGGCCGTTGCCGTAGGTGAGCATGTGCGTCGCCAAGTAGCGATGCACATTCCCCTTGGTGGACCGATCCACCACCGTCTCCAAGTAGGCAGTCAGCGCGCGAAACTGGAACCGCCTGTAGCGCAACTCCACCAGTGCCCCATCGTACGCCGGACCCCAGGCGCTCAACCAGACGCTGTTGGCATCGCCCGGTCCCCATGACTCCTTGAACCGACCAAAGCGGGCGGTGAGCCACGCGCCTGCGCACTCGATGAACGCGTAATCGCACTCCGCAGCATTGAGTCCGCCCAGGCGGCGCTTTTCCCTCGGATGTCCGGTAAAGGCCGGCACCTCAGCCGAGTCCGGCGTGGCGCGCACCCGCAGATAGACATAGACCCCCGGCGCAAATTGCACCCTCCCTTCGCCATGCAGAAAGTAACCGCCACCTTGCGCCTGGGCAGCCAGGCGCTCGCCGCTCAGCCAAGCAGGACCCACGCGCCAGGCGTCCCACTGCCGGCTACTCTCCTCTCTTTGCGCAGCTATCTCGTGGCGCAGCTCGGCGCGCAGCAGCTCATATGCCCAGACAGGCAGGGGCACCCCCGCGCGCGCTTCCGCCGGGCGAGTGGCTAAGGACGTTGCAGCCTGCCTGTCCTGCGGCCACACCGCTCGTTGCAGCTCGAACGCATTGGGACTGGCCGCAGCAGTCTCTAAGTACAGGTTGAGCCAATGGTCAAAGGGCAGGACTTGTCCGCGAGCCCACGACCCCGCGGCGGACATACAGAGAACCATTGCCAGCAATGCTCGTGTACTGCGCATGGGTTTCTCCGGAAATAGGCCTTCATTGCCGGATGCGGGAAGCAAAGCTCCGCGGTAGCGAAAAATAAAGGAGCCTTTGCGCGGATTGAAAAAGACGACGGCGGGCGATCAGCGGCGGGCGGCGGGCCTGGTCGTGGCGCGCAGCAGGGTACGCGCCGCCAGCACCACCAGGCCGGGCTGAGCAAGAACGAGACGGGAGAGCATGGTCGCCAGGTGGTCGCGATTGTGGGAGGCGAGCAGCGAGAGCACGCGGGGATTCAGAGAGGCGAACAGCCGCAGGTAGTCCTGGCGGGTGAAGCGGCTGAGAAAGAGGCGCAGCAGGTGGTGGGCGAGCAGCTCCCGGCGGAGCTCCCTGAGCTCGTCGAGATAGGAACTGCCCGTGCAGATTGCCGCGGCAGCCGCCGCCGCCCCTTTTAAACCGGTGACCGTCCCACCGACGGTGGTCTCTTTCACCTGCCCTGCCGAGTCCCCCACCAAGTAGACGTGGGCGCTGCCAAACCTGCGCACCGGCTGCGCGCGCAGAGGGTAGAGCGGCACCCACGCCGCCTCCGTGGCCAGCGGCCGCAGGTGATGCTCGTTGAGAAAAGACAGGAGGGCCCGTTTCGCCTCCTGGGGACTCTCCGCGGCGAGGCCTACTGCAGCGGTGTGTGGCGAGTCTGGTATGAGCCAGAAAAAGTACGGGGTCGCCTCCGGCTCAAACCAAGTGTCCACAGTGTGCGGATCGCAGCCTGCCGGCAGTTCGACTTTCGCCTGCAGGATGGGCACCCGCGGCCGCCCGTCTAACTCGGCACAGCGGGCAACGTGGCTGGTGGCGCCGTCCGCAGCCACTATGTTCCTTGCCACCACCCGCACCGTGCGGAGAGACTCCTTGTCGCGGAACTCCACGACCAGGCCCTCAGCGGTGGGCAGCATGTCCCGGAAGGTGTACCCCCGCCGCACCTCTGCGCCACTCTGCACTGCCATGCGCTCTACCACCGCCAGCAGATCACGCCTCTCCACCACAAGGTCCGGCTCGTGGAGCGGCACGTGCAGGCTCTGCCCATCCGTGTGCAGCCGGAAACCGTTCACCGTGTTCCTGATGATGCCCGCCTCTGCCACCTGCGGCAGCATATGCAGCAGCTCAGAGGTGACGATGAGCGTCCTGGAAGGTGGCGTGCGGTCGGGCGGCACCTGGTCAAACACCGTGACCTGCACGCCCCGGCTCGCCAACAGATGCGCGCAGTACAGCCCCGCTATGGAGGCACCGACGATGACGGTAGGTTGCGGGTCTGTTTCCAATGAGAAGCTTCCGTGTTTCGTGCTACCAGTGGGGCAGGTCATTAGGTAGGGGATGGAAGTTTGACCAAACGCCAAAGCAGCTTGCTCCGTGTCTCGTGTCCCGCCTGCTTCTTCGGCTACGTCGATCGGTTACGGTTACGAGGCCCGTATTTTTTGCGGCTACGTCCGGCGGTTACGGTTACGATGCCCGTCTGTTTTGTCCGGTCACGTCGTTCGGTAACGGTTACGATGCCCGTTTTTTGTTCGGTCACGTGGTTCGGTTACGGTCACGACGCCCGTTTCGTCCTACGGTAACGTCTCTCGTCCGCTATAGTTCAACAGCCATGACCAACGGACGTTACCGAAACGGGCCTCGTTACCGCAGCACGTTACCGTTAGACGCTTCACCAAACGGGCTTCGTTACCGATTAACGTAACCGACGGACGATTCCCAAAAACGGGCTTCGTTACCGATTGACGTAACCGTCAGACGATCCCCAAAACGGGCCTCGTTACCGACAGACGTAGCCGTCTGACGTCTCCACCCAACGGGCTTCGTTACCGAGTAACGTAACCGTCAGACGATCCCCAAAACGGGCTTCGTTACCGACAGACGTAACCGTCAGACGCTCCCCGACACCCCTCCCCCATGCCCCTGTCTTCTGCCATCCTTGAATTGTGACCAAGCCAGCGACAACCGGTATAACTGTTTCCCCGCTTTGTCGTAACTATCGATAAGCTCCTCCAAGGCTACGCCACGCATCGCTTCCCCGTACAGGTCTCTGCACATCTGTAGACCTACGATCGTTTCGTTGCATTCCGCCATCGCATCGTCCAAATACTTCTGGAAACCGTGTTTCTGGTGACGCTTGGCGTACCCTTCGGCTATCAACCTCGGTATCGCTTTCACCGAGCGACTCAATTGATCCCGCAAGTCGTACTTCTCTGCAGCCGGCAACCTCGGCAATACCTCTTTCATCACCCTCAAGCAAGCCTGGTAGCTCATCTCGTACACTTCGAGATCCCGAAAGCTTGCGATGGGCTTCTTGCCGTCTTCCAACGACCGCCCTTCCTAAGCCGGTTCTGTTATCTCTTCGGGAGAGACCTTTTCTGGGATCGAGTTCCCCAGCCTCTGTCGGCACCGGTAGCGATGCCCGTCTTCTGCTTCGGCTACGTCCGGCGGTTACGGTCACGAAGCCCGTCTCGTTCTTCGGTCACGTCCGACGGTTACGGTCACGAAACCCGTTTCGTCCTATGGTAACGTCCGTGGTCGGCTCTAGCAAAAGCCCTCACCGTTCGACGTGGCCGGTACGGGCTTCGTTACCGACAGACGTCTCCACCAAACGGGCCTCGTAGCCGACAGCCGTTACCGTTTAACGTTTCCACGCAACGGGCTTCGTTACCGACAGACGTAACCGTCAGACGATCCACAAAACGGGCCTCGTCACCGTAGGACGTTACCGATGGACGACCCCGAAAACGGGCCTCGTAGGCGACAGACGTTACCGTGAGACGTTTCCACGCAACGGGCTTCGTTACCGACAGACGTTACCGTTTGACGCTCCAAAACACGGGCCTCGTCACCGCTTGACGTAACCGTCAGACGTTCCCCAAAAGGGGCTTCGTTACCGTAGGACGTTACCGTTAGACGTCTCCACGATACGGGCTTCGTTACCGACTGACGTTACCGTCACACGTAACCGTTTGACGATCCAAAACACGCGCTTGGACACAATAGGACATTAGCGCAACACCCGGAGTTCACCGCTCTTGTAATTCTCGAAAACCTACTTGACTTTGGTGTACCCTAGCGAACAGCCGTATGTCCGATGGTCGCGACCATCTCACGACACAGCGGAAGTCAATTGCAAAGGCATCAACACTTCCACTCGGGCCAAGTCCTCTGGGGCAAACCTGGTAGATGCCTCGAGGATCTCAATGCCCAACAGAGCATCGTCCTCGCCCATATCGAGGATGATGCCCTCAGCAACTTCCTTATTGCACACGAACATGCCGTCTTTCAGGTGAAAGTAAAGCGCATCCGCTTGAGTGTCATAGGATATCCTCACTTCCTATTCCTCCCACATTGCAGTGATTACGATCACTCGCCCTTGTTCCTCCGTGTACACGACTTTTATACGACCCTGAGGGAAACGCCGAAAAGCGACCATCCTGTTCCTGTAACCAAACGCTTTCTCCTCAGGTTCCTGTAGGGCCCTCGAAACCATCTCTTCACTGATACCCCTCAACGCCATCCTTTCCCTGGCGTGTGTGGTGAATATGATGCCACCCATTAGCCTTTTCATCACGTCATGGAGCGTTTACGAT
>JACIZP010000307.1 GCA_014359355.1 Calditrichota bacterium
ACACGCTGCGGTGGGCGTATGCTTGGTCGACCGCCAAGGGACGGTCATCCAAATCAACCGAGCTGGCTTGGAGATTGTTGGCGCCTCGGCTGTTGACGACCTCAACCGACGCGGTGTGGTCTCCTTGGTGGACGAGCAGACGCGCGAGGCACTCGCCCGCGAGCTGGCCAGAGGGTCGCTCCGGGCACGGGAGGTGACGGCTACTCGCCTTGACGGTCGCAAGGTCGAACTGCTGGTCCATGCCCGGGAGGTGACCACGCCGGACCACGGCCAATGCGTCGAGGCCTGGTTTACCGACGTCACGCGACGCCGCACTGCGGAGCGCCGCTTGCGCGAGTCGGAAGAGCGTTTCAGATCGTTCGCAGAGAGCATCGCCGAGGGGGTGGTCATCGTCAACACCGCCGGCGGCATTGTGTACGCCAATCGTCGCGTGGCCGAGTTGTTCGGCTACACGCGCAAAGAACTCGCGGGCATGGAGCTGTGGGAATTCTTTCACCCCACCGAGCGCGAGTCGCTGCGCAGCCTCTTCGCGCAGCTTGTGCAGGGGCAGGCCACCAGGGTGCAGACGGAGGGCGACGGCCTGACCAAGAGTGCGGCCATCCTCCGGCTGGAGGTCAGCCTCACGCCGCGGCGCAAGAGAGGGAAGGTGGTGGGGGCCTTCGTGGTGCTGCGGGACGTTACCCAGCAGCGTTCTCTGGAGGAACAGCTCCAGCAGGCGCAGAAGATGGAAAGCGTCGGCATGTTGGCAGGCGGCATCGCCCACGACTTCAACAACATCCTCACCGAAATCCTTGGCTACGCCTCGTTGATCGACGCTGAGGAAGAACTCCCGGAACACCTGCGAGGAATGGTTGGCCAGATAATCGAGCTTGCCTCTCTGGCGGGCTCGCTGACGCAGCAGCTCATCGCCTTCAGCCGCAATACCAGGCCGCAGCGCCGCCCCATGCAGCTCAACGAGGTTGTGCGCGAGACGGCCCGCTTTCTCTCCCACAGCATGCCCGAGGGGATTGCCCTCAGGACGCATTTGGCCAAAGATCTGCGCATCATTTCTGGCGATCCGGTGCAATTGCAGCAGGTGCTCATCAATCTCTGCGTCAATGCGCGCGACGCCATGCCCGACGGGGGCAAGATCGTGATCAAAACGGAGAACCTCACCCTCACTGAGGAACAACGGCGTCAGTTCAAGAATCAACAGCTGCATGAGGTTGTCCGGCTGCGCGTGTCCGATACCGGCGTGGGCATGGACCAGGAGACGATGAAGCACATCTTTGAGCCCTTCTTCACCACCAAGTCGAAAGGGAAGGGCTCGGGATTGGGTCTGTCCATCGTCTATGTTATCGTGGCTGGGCACGGAGGTGAAATCCAGGTGAGCAGCGCGCCAGGACAGGGCGCAACCTTTGACATCTACTTGCCGGCACTGACGGAACAGCTCAAACCCGAACCCGAAAAGAGACGACTGCCGCTCAAAGGGGGCGACGAGTGTATCCTGCTCGTTGACGACCAGGAAGAGATGCTCGAATTGGCTCAAAGGATGCTCAGTAGGCATGGCTACAAGGTGTTAACCGCCAAAGGTGGCGCGGAGGGCGTGGAGCTCTTCCGCCAGCGGGCCGACGAAATCGACCTGGTGATCTTGGACCTTCTCATGCCGGACCTCGCCGGCGAAGAGTGTGCCCGCATCATGCGCTCCGAGAAGCCAGAGGTGGCCATACTCTTGACCAGCGGTTTCGTTCCTGCTCCACGGGGACAGGAGGAGCTGGCGCAGGTCAGCGACGGTATCCTGCAGAAGCCCTTCGACTTGCGGCAACTGCTCACGGTGGTGCGCGCAACCTTGGACGCCAAGAAATCGCGCCACTGACTGTCTGCTGCGCTCTTTGGAGCAGACAGATGGGTGAGCGTACGAAGAGAAGAAGCCACAGGAGGGAAACCGGGTGTTCGACATTGAGCGCTCGTTGGACGAACAGATTCTGGCCATAGAGAAGATCAAGCCCACGGCCATCTTCGCGGACGGATTGGACCCACGGGTCATTTTGGCCGCCTCGCGGCTGGTGCGCTTTGCCAAGATCGTTATCCCGGCCAGCGAGGAAGAGATCGCCGCCTTTGCCAAACGTGCGTGTCCCCAAATGGACGCGACCCGTATCGAGTACCTGCTCAGCAATATCAAGGCGGTGGACCTGGCCAAGGAGGAAGAGCTCCTCGAGGAGTTTGCCCGGGAGTATGTGCGCATCGGGCGGAAACACGGGTGGCTGGGCACCGAGGAGGAGGCGCGCGAAGTCGTGAGCCAGCCCCCGATGTTCGCCATCATGGCCGTCAAGTTGGGGTATGCCGACATGGCCTTCGGCGGCCTCAAGTATGGGCCGCGGGAATTCTTCCGTCCCTTCATGCGCATCGTCGGCCAGAAGGGCACGGCCTTCGAGGCGGGCATCTTCGTCCTGCCAGAGGGACACATGGAGCAGTTCTACGAGCAGAACATTGTGGCCTTTGGCGATGTGGCAGTCAACGCGCGCATGACGCCCGCGCGCCTGGCGGATGTGGCTGTGGGGACGTGCAAGATTGCGCGCGATATCATCCCCCAGGATGTGCTTCCCTATATCAACGGCTGCATCGTGTCCTATTCCACCAAAGGGCTGGACGAGGGGCCGTCCGTGGACTTGGTGCGCAAGGCGGCGGAGTTGGTGCCGCAGCGTCTGGCAGCCTTGGTGCGCCGCGACCCGCGGTACGCCACCATCCGGATCGATGCAGAGGTGCAGATTAGTTGCGCCATCTCCCGCGAGGCAGCGGTGGTGAAGTTGGGGGAGCGCTACCAGCCGGATTCGCCCTTGGGCAGGGTCAACGTCATCATTGCTCCTAACCTGGACCTGGGCAATTTCCTCTACAACATGTACGCCACCCGTTACCCGACGGCGAAAAAGTTCCCCGTCTCCGGGGGACTGGCCAACAAGGTCGTCGACTTCTCAAAGGAGTCCACCGAGAGTGACGTGGTGCTGGGTGCCAAGGCCAACATCCTCATGCTGCTCAAATCCGGCAGGTGGCAGGCCACCCCTCGTGACCGGTTTTTCCCCCGGTACCGCATCCTGGCCATCAATCCCGGCTCCACTTCGACAAAAGTCGCCTACTTTGAGGGGGACATCGAGGTTTACGCCGGCGAAATCAAACACAGCGCCGAGGAGCTTGCGCCGTTTGAGGAAATCACCGAGCAGTACGATTTTCGCAAGAGAGTCATTCTGTCGGAACTGCAGGCCAGGCAGATCGACATCCGCCGCCTTGATGCCGTGGTGGGCAGGGGAGGCTTGATTTGGCCGGTGCCGAGTGGCACATTTCTCGTCAACGAGCGCATGAAGCAAGACCTCCGCGCCTGTGTACAGGGCAGCCACGCGTCGAACTTGGGCGGGCTCATTGCCGCTGAGATCGCTGAGGAGCTGGGGATTCCGGCCTACATCGTCGATCCGGTTGTGGTGGACGAGGTGAGCGAAATTTACAAGATCACCGGGCTGAAGGAGTTGCGGCGAAAGATTATCTCGCACGCGCTTAGCCAGATCGCCACGGCGAAACGCTACGCAGAGGAGACGGGCCGCTTCTATCGCGAGATCAACGTCATTGTCGCCCACCTCGGCGGCGGCATCAGCATCGGAGCGCACTTCAAGGGGCGCTATGCGGAAGTCAACAACGCGCTGGACGGTGAAGGGCCATTCACCCCGGAGCGGAGCGGGTCACTGCCGGTGGGCCAGCTTATCCAGCTTTGCTACTCAGGAAAGTACACGCTGAAAGAGATGAAGCTGAAGAACAAAGGGCGAGGTGGGCTGATCGACCTGGTGGGAACCTCGGACTTTCGGGAGGTGGAGCGACGCGTGCTGGCCGGCGAGCCTGAGTTTGTGGCAGTGTTCGAGGCAATGGCTTACCAGGTTGCGCGGTGGATCACCTCCCTGCTGCCCGCCTTTGAAGGCGAGCCGGTTGACCAGGTGCTGCTGACCGGAGGGCTCGCGCGGTGCCAGCCCTTTGTGGAGCGCATCAAACAGCGCATCGCCGCGCTCAACGTCGGGGTCACGGTCTACCCCGGCGAGAACGAGATGACGGCGCTCCGCGACGGGGCCCTGCGCGTCCTCATGGGGAAGGAGAAGGCCAAGACCTACCTGGGGAAGCCATCGCCCGCCGAGGAGGCACAGGCTGCCCAGCTGGCCGCCAGCTGAAGGCGGTTGCCTCGTAGGCCCATCAGCAGAACGGAAGGCAGCAGGTGAGGAATAGGCGATCATCGAGATTTGTGCCGGGCGCGCTTTTGGGATGTCTGCTAAGCCTGTTGGGCGCAAGCGTTCCGGGACGATGTCAGCTGGCAGGAGGGCAGGCCGGAGTGGGTCTGCCTACGGCCAGCTTTGCCAGGCCGCCGCATGACGATCCGGTGGAACGGGGCGCGCGGGCAGGCTTCTGGTTGCAGGCGCTCTACCTGCACCCGATCGGGCCGGTTTACCTGCGCACCAGCTGTGCCATTGCCTCATTCGGCGAAAAAGAGAAAACCTTCACCTCCGCGGGCACCATCGCCGGTTTCCGGCACGACTTTTTTTCGTTGGGCACTGGTGTCGAGATTGACCCCTGGAGCGGGTCTGCGGTGCGCCCCTTTGCGCATGGCGGGGGTGGGCTGTATCTCTACTCAGGACGCGCCGTTGATGTGGGCCGTGGGGGTCAGGACACACCGATCGCCCGCGAGGAGTTTCACTTCAAGTGGAAGCTGCGTTTCGGTGTTGAGGCTGGTGGCGGCGTGATTTTCCAGGTGGTACCTGAGCTGGTACAGCTGCGCCTGAGCCTCACTTACACCAGTGTGTTCTGCGGGGAACTCAAGGGGCTTGTCGGCTACGAGGCCGGCGCACAGCTGTTCGAATACCCCTATCCTTATCCTGCCAAGCGCTTGGAGTATCTGTTGCTCGGCCTGGGGCTCGTCTTCCAGCTGCAGTAACGCTGCACGGTGGCTGGGCAAAAGCAAGAGGCCGACTGCTGAGAGCAGCCGGCCTCTCGTCTGTTCGGTTGTCGGCCGTCAGAACACGATGCCAGCGGTAATGCCGACAAAGCTGGTTGCTTCATCCTCCGTGAAGATGTGGCGATAGAGGCCCTGGATGATCAGGTTCAGGGTCTCCGTGAGAGGTGTCTCGAAGCCGGCGCCCGCCGCAATGCCGAATTTGTTCTCGTCGTCCTTGTAGGTCTCCGTGCTGGAGTAGAACCCGGGGATGTTCATCTTGACGGTCATTTCGGTGCCGAGCATGTTGTATGTGCCCTGGGCGAGCAGGAAGAACTGCGTGTTGGCAGTTGCCGGCGTCAGGTAGGGCCGCAGGCCAACGGCCAACTCGACGATGTGCCCGTTCCCGGTCACGTCAAAGTAGTCGCGGTACGGACCGATCTCGGCTTCCAGTTCGTCTAAGAGCTTATCGCCATTGAAGGAGAACAGCTCATAGGCGGCACCGAAGGTCACGCCCAGCTGCTCCGAGGGGAACATGACGTACTGGCCGTGCAGGCTGTAGCCGACTTTGAAATAGTCCTTGAAGGCATCCGGTGCGAGAGGGATTGCTCCCCCTGCGAACAACTCAATCTGGCCGCGACGGGCTTGGGCCAGGGCCTGGCCGGAGAGGACAAACAGCGCCAGAACGAGCAGGACAACGGTCGTGCGTCTCATAGGTGACCCTCCTGTGGAAGTGAAGCGTTGCGAAGCCTGGACGGCCCTTGCCGCCCGTGTCAAACAGTTGGGGCGTCTTGGCTTGCTTCTGCCTACTTGGTGATGACCCGGTCACGCAGTGCCGGCGCCCCGGTCTTGGTCTTCGTGACCGTAGCGAGGCTATAGGACTCGAACACGTCGGTGACCTGGACCTCGCAGAGCTCGTCAATCATCCTGCCGATGACCTTGCCAGAGACAGGATGCACGATGGGTGCTCCTTCCCGGTAGATGATGCACTTGCGCCCCTTCTTCAAGCCGCTGCTGGAGCCCAGGTCAAGGGTGAGGCGACTGCCATCGATGCCGATGACGTAGCCGTTTACCAGCGGAAAGTCGTCCCTGAACTTGCCCGCCAGCTCGCTGATCATCTGCGACAGGCTCTGCAGGCTGATGCCAGTGACGAATGCATCCTTGGCTGAGATGATGGTGGCCGTCTCGGTATCGATCAGACGGGCGTCGATGGTCACCGAATTGCCGCCCTGGGTGATGCTGCCGATCATGACGGCGTCCACGCCAATCCCCTTGCCAATCTGTGCAGCGGTGGAGGCATCAAGCACCCCCGACATGCCCAATTGCTGCTCGGCCAGGATCTTTTCCAATTGCGCCCGCTCAATGACCTTGAAACGGTTGAGGTTGACAAGCTCGGTGATCACCTTGTCGAGAAGGTCAATTTGACCCAGCTCGCGGCCAATGCCTTTGCTGGCGAAAGGCAGTACCGCGATGCTCAACCGCTCGCCCACTGCGGTGGCTCCGCTTGGCTCGGGTTCTTTAGGCTTAGCAGGCGGCTCCTTGCTTGGCGGGCCAGGTTGGTCGTCAAAGGGGGGGAGTTCGCCCTTGGGCGGCAGTTGCCCACGGTTGACTAAGTCAAGGAAACGCCGTGCGCGCGGGGTTGGGGCCTGCGACAAAGAGATGTTCAACTCGCGGCGCGCGTTGTCCAGATCGCCGAGGTAGTAGTAGCAGATCCCTAACTCCCTGTGAGGAAAGTATTCGATGAAAGCCGTTCCCTGGGCGCGCTGCTTGGAACTGTCCTTGGCGCGAACCTTAAGGGCTTGCTGGAGAAGCTGCACCGCCTCTTGCAGTCGCCCTTCGCGCGCAGCCTGCAGCCCTTTGACATAGTCGGCGTGCCATTGGGGGGCTGGTGCAGCGTGTACATCAAGGAGGAGAAGGACGCTCACGACCCCCACCAGCGTTGCAAAGGAAAATCTTTGCTTCATGGTAGGTCCCTCAGAGTTGTTGCCCCCACACTCCCGATGCGACAACACACGAAGCTCTCGCACGGCTGTTAAGATATGCAAATATCGGGCAAATAGCAAGCAATATTTTTGTCCCAGGGTAGCAGGTGCTGTTGGCGTGGGGGTGTCCTCCTGCCATCTCGGTCACTGCAACTTGACCACCTTGCGTACTGCCCAAGAGTCCTGCGACTCCAGGCGGAAGAGGTAGATGCCGCTGGGTGCGGGAGCTCCCGACTCAGTGGTGCCGTCCCATCGCATCTCGTGATGACCTGCCGGTAGGTGGCCATCGTACAGGAGCCGGACCGACTGGCCCAGTATGTTCACCACCTCAAGGCGCACCCTACCGTGCTGGGGCACGGCGGCGAGGACGGCTGTCGCTGGATTGAAGGGATTCGGGTAGGCCTCCGAAAGACCAAAAACTATCGGTTTTCCCAGCGGTTCGGTCTCCACCGGAGTGGCGCTGACCAGTACGAACCTCACGTCGTCGATGTACCAGCCCGCCATGTTGACGTCCGAGTCCGAGCCAAAATGGAAGCGCACCTGCACCGTATGACCGATGAACGGCGTGAGATCGATAGTCTCCTCGTGCCAATAGTCGCCGGTGCCTGACGGTCCGCCAAAGGCAGGTTCCCCGCCTAGCGTGGTATTGTACGGATTGACGACCTTGTCATACCCGGCTTCAGGGTAAGCCAGGGCGAAAGGTCCGGCGTCGACGGAAATCTTGATATTGCCGCCGTCCCAGAGCGCGCCGGAGTACTCGAACTCGTACCAGTGCCAAAATCTCAAGGAGGCTGCGCGCAAAGTGGGCGGGAGCGGGATCGGCGGGGTGTCCAGGCGCGAATCCGAGTAGTTGCGGTAATTTCCGCCCAGGTTGGTTGCCCACAGCTGCAGTCCGGAGTGGGCCCCGCGCGGGCCGCTGGTCGGGCGACCCCACTGCCAATCGCTTTCGGCAGAAGCGGTGAAGTGCCCTTCGTCTTCAAAGTCGAAAGCCAAATCGCCGGTTACACGGAAGGAGAAAAAGCCTGCAACCGGTAGCTGGGAACGATTGCCGCGTCGGGAGGCATCGACGGCAACGATGCGGTACTCCCACTCATCGCCTTCCGCGCTCTGGAGTGCCTCGATCTCACCGCGATACTGGTCAGGCACGCCCGTGGTGGTCAGACGAAGCGAGTCCAAAGGGCCCCCGTTCCGGCGGAATTGTACCCACACTGCCGCGATCCCCGCATTGTCCCTCACCTCGGCAATCACGGGAAAGGAGTGGTCAAATACCGACTTTTCCTGGATTGGGATGTGGCTAATGCTGGGCGGCACAGTGTCTGGCCGCACGCTGAAGGAGTAGAGTGCCAGAGGTGCAGCGCGCGGCGCCCTGCCCACACGCCCCTCCTCGTCTTGTGCAGAGAGGTAATAGGAAATGGTCACGTCGGGGCCACGGCCCGGCAACTGAGCCGCATACAGTCCTGGCTCTGCCTGGGGCAGCATGGCCAGCGAATCGAAGCCGGCCCCGGTGTCAGTGGTGAAGTACAGCCACACCGCATCACTCTGGATGGGAGCGGGGGTTGCGGAGCTCAGTGGGATGGCTGGGGAGATCCGAGCAACCACCGCGTACGGCCCGACATCGTCTTCAGTATCGCGGAGAGGCGTGTGTGCGATAATCGGCTCTTCGCCCGCCGCATAGCAAACGTAGAGGTTGGGGCCCAAGTTCTCCGTGATTTCCTGTGTGATCCTGGAAGTATCTGGATGGAACTGTACGCCCACTTCGGGGGTGAAGGCGAAGATCTTGTTCTTGGCTGTCTGCTCGCCGTAGAGCCAGTCGTCAGAGTCGCCATTGGTGATGTAGATCGTGCCCGAGGCGGCATTGCCAGGAGTGTAGCTGTTGTAGGCCACGCAACTGTCCGCCAACGCCCTGAATACCGCTTGGTCCGGGGTGTTCCGCTTCACATAGCCCCAGGGATAGAGAAAGAGTTGGCCATAGCTGTGATAGGAAAGGGAGATCCTGAAGCGATGTTGCAGGCAAAGGTCACGGATGGCCTGCACCTCCGGCTCCGAAAAGGGCGCCGGTCCGCGGTACGTCGCGTCGGAGGGCACCGGACTTGAACCGTGGTTGTCATAGCCCCACATGTACCCGTAGTTGCGGTTCAGGTCAACGCCAAAGGAGCCGTCGCCGTTGTCCCTCCTGTTCTTCCGCCACCAGCGGTCGGTGGTGAAGACGTAGGCGTGGCCGTCAGGGTTGACCAGCGGCACGAGCCATATCTGGCGATTGTCCACAAGGTAAGTCACGTACGGGTCTGTCCCATAGTTGCTGAGCAGGTAGTTCATGAAGTAAAGGACGATTTCCGGCGTGATGATTTCCCGGGCATGGTGGCACCCCATGATCAACACCTCTGGCTCGTCCTCCTCTTCCGCCACGTTGTCGGAGATCTTCACTGCCCAAATGTCGCGGTCGGCTTTCCCCTGTGTCTTTTCCCAGGAGTCGCCGATGTCAATGACCCGCACCAGGTCGGGGTAGTTGCCCATGGCGGCGTTGATCTCGGCCACCAGGCGCTCGTAGTTGTGAAAACGGTCAAAGTAGCCTTGCGTGCGCCACTCCCTGTCCAAGGCCTCCAGATCCGGGATAAGGGTTTCCGTTTTCAAGCCTAACTGGGCAAAAGCTGCGCGTTGTTCGGCGGTGGCGATCACCTCCACGTAGCTACCGTCCCTGGCGCGCCCAGCAATGTCCGGGGCCAGGGTGGCAAAGGCCTTGAGCACCAGAGCGTCTTGTTCGGCTACATCGACCCTCACCAGTTGGCGGACGCCGGCGAAAAGTGAACTCGTCCACGTCAACAGGACCGTGACCGTTACGACCAAAAGACTTTTCGTGCGATCCATTTTTGCTCCTTCGGCGGTTGGGGTCTGTGGCGCGTCACTGCAACAGGATCATCTTCCGGGTAGCCTGATAGTCGCGGGTCTCAAGACGGTACAGGTACAGGCCACTGGGCAGACGCTGGCCTGTATCGTCCACCGCCTGCCATTGGCACTTGTGTTCGCCCGCCGGCAGGAAGGTGTCGATGACCGCGGCAACTCGCCGTCCCAGGAGGTTGAAGATTTCCAGTTTAATGTGCGTTGCCTCTGGCAACGAAAAACGGATCTCGGTGGTCGGGTTGAAAGGATTGGGGTGATTTTGGTACAGGGCGTAGACGGCGGGCGCCTTCGTCGCTGTGACCGCTTCCTCGACTTTCACCGTCGGCCCTGCCACTATGCGCACGTCGTCAATGAACCAGCCGCGGAAAAGCGGCCCCTGTGCAGCATCGCTCACGAAGCGGAACCGGACCCGCACGTCGCTGCAGCCGGGCCCTGTGAACGGGCGCAAAGAACGGTACTCCTCCACCCATGCGGCGCGTACTCCTGTCAAGGCATTCCCCAGCTGCGTCCAGGTGTGCCCGCCGTCGGTAGAGACCTCCACATAGCCAAAGTCTTTGTTGGCTTCGATGTAGTACTTTGTCCAAAAATAGAGCGCTGCGCCAGTGGTCTGGGACAGGTCCGCGCCAAAGGCCATGGTCAGGCTGCCCTCATAGTTGGTCGGGTAGTTCTGGCCAGGACTCTGGTTGGCGCTCATGCTTCCCGAGTGGGCGTAAAAGTCATCCAAACCCCAGGAACCGGAAGCCTCCCAATCGGCAAGACCATTTTCAAAGTCCTCATAGCCGACCAGCAGGGCGAACGTATCAGACACGGCGGTGTTACCGGCAGAGGAGCGGTCGCGCACCAGAAGAGTATAGCACATCGTGTCGCCGTAGGTAGCGATGGGTAGCAGTGGCGCGCGCCAAAGATGAGGCACCGCAGTGGGCAGAAGGTTGCTCTTGTGATCCATGGCCTTTACACCGTAGTAGACGCACGCCTGCGCCGTGTCGATGCCCACATTGTCCGTGAGTACCGCCTCTACCCATGCGGTATCCGCCGCGTTGAACAGGCGCCGTAATGGCTGATGGGTGATGGTCGGGGGGATACGATCCTCCGCCACGGTGTATCGGTACAGAGCAGTGGGCGCCTGGAAGGGGAGTTGCATCGTGTAGTAAGACGTGCCTACGACAAAGAAATACTCCACCGTTGCGGTGTCCCCCGTAGCGGGGATTTCCGCCTGGTAGTCTCCGCCCGCCACCTGTTGCATATTGACAACGTTAAATGTCGCTTGCCCAGCCTTCCGCCAGTGGAGCTCAACGCGCGACAGCCCAGGGAAAAGCCGCTGCAGGTGCAGGCTCGCCACTCGGGCTGCTGCCGGATCCTCGATGTCCGGCAGCGGGGTGTGCTGCACCGGAGTGAGCCACTCAAGCGCGCGGCTCATCACGGTCTGGCGCAGGGCCGAATAGGAAGCTGGCACCGTCGTGAGCGTAGCATCCACTGCCTCCAGGCCGAAGCCAAAGTAGAGGGTTCGGTAGTCCCCCTGGTAGCGTACGGCGCCCACGCCGCCGGTCTTGTACTGGAAAACTGGGAGGCCACCTCCTTTGGGCTCGAGCACCTCGGGGTATTGCTCATCGGCCTGGCGACCCGGCTGGTAGATGGAAAAGGCCAGCCCGTGGCCAATCGGGTCGCCGGTCACACCCACTAGCTGGAGTTGGTGGCTGTCATCGGCGACATACCGCGCATGGAGGAATTGCTCAAGAAAGGCCATGCCTTCGGCACTGTACCATGGGCTGCTTGGATCAGCCAGGCTGTACGCCAGGTCCTGCCCAGTGATGAACAGGCTCCCGCCTGCCTGTAGGAAGCCGCGGAGGGCAGCCATGTCGGTCGAAATGAGATAAGGGAACGACCATTCGCTCACCCAGATCACGATGGGGAACTGGCTGAGGAAACTCTCCGGTGGAGTGCCAAGGAGGCCGTGGTCCCACACGCCGTAGGGAACGCCTATATTGGCCAACAACTGCGCGTAAAAATCCGCGGGGTTTACGGCGCTATTCGCCGGGCTTCCCTCGCGATCCTTAGTGTCGTCCACCACCAGCACAGGGGTCACCCCGACGAGCACTTGCAGCGAATCGAACGTGATAGCTCCACCGTCGTACTCGATGCTGAGGAGCAACGTGGCGGTGTGCCCTTGCGCGTTGGGACGCACGCGTGCCGCCAACGGCGTGGAGAGCTCGACCTCGGCGTCCGCGTTCACCCTGCCCACGAACGCGCGGGGGATAGGAAAATCAAGCGAAGTATCGGCGCTGCTCAGCACCAGCGAGACGTTGTTTGCCTGCGTCACCGAGAAGTTGCGGAAACGGCCGGTGATGTGAATGAGCTCCCCATGTTCGTAGACCCCGTCGCCGTCACCGCCGGCCTCGCGCACTATGAGCGTGTCGGTGTGCATCTTCGGCGGTAGAGGGACAGGCTCGGTCTCGGACACGGCGCGAAAAGCGTTGATTCTGCCGCTGCCCAGCTGCCCCTCAAATCCTGGGTTGACTCTGTCGATGTTGTCGGCGGTAAAGACCACCTGTTGCATGATGCGCAGCGGTGACCAATCCGGGTGCTGCGTGGCTACCAGGCCGCAGAGCCCTGAAGTCTGGGGCGCTGCCAAAGAACTGCCCGAAGCCGAGCCGTAGCTGTTCGCGGTGCGCGGAACGGTTGAATAGATGCCCAGACCCGGAGCCGCTACGTCCACTGCCGGTCCATAGGTGCTCCCTACCCACTCATTGTCCTGGTAGACGGCGATGCGTTGGTCAGAGGAGCTCAACCAGGTCGTGCTGAGTACGTTGCGGTAGGCGCTCGGGTAGTGCAGCTCGTCGGTGACTGCGTTGCCTGCCGCAGCTACCACCACTGCACCCATCTCGGTGGCCGTATCGATGATGTCTTGCTCGCTGGCCATCGGTTGGCCGAAGCGGCCCCAACTACAGTTGATGATGCGCGCCCCGGTACGCGCCGCATATAGGATGCCTTGAAAGCCAAAGGAGACAGAACGGGGGCTGCTGTCGTAGCTGGTTTTGACCGGCATGTAACGGCAGCCCCAGCTTGTGCCGGCAATGCCGACGCCGTTGTTGGTCACCGCGCAGGCCACTCCGGCGACCAAGGTCCCGTGGTCGTAGAACCCGTCGGCGTCGGGCGGGCAATTTGTGGGGTCATTGTCTCCCTCGGCGATGTCGTAGCCGTAGAGGTCGTCGACGTAGCCGTTGCCATCGTCGTCGACGCCGGGCAGACCACGTGCCTCCCTCCAATTGACCCACAAACTCTGCGCCAGGTCGGGGTGCTGGTAGTCCACGCCGTTGTCAATTATGGCGATGACCACGCTGCTGTCACCCTTTGTCACGTCCCAGGCTTGGGGTGCCTGGATCTTCCGCAGATACGACTGCTCGCCGAAACGCGGGTCGTTGGGGATCTCTTCGATGAAGTGAACCGCTACCGGATCGGCATACTCCAAGTAGGGGCTGGTGCGCAGCTCGGCAGCGACCTCTTCGGGGTCGCGCAATGCGGCAAAGGAGACGCGATAGATGCGCTCGCCGCCGTTCGGCGCATGCTTCAGGCCTTTAAGGAGCTGCTCGACCCTCTGCACGCCAATGCGCGCCAGCTGTTGGTCCACGGCAGGCGCGCCCGTCAGGAGACCGTCACTCAGCAGCTCCGGGGCCACCCCAGGTTTCAGCTTGATAATCAACTCCCCCGGAACATACTGTGCCTTGTGCGGGCGCACGTTATCTGCCGACACCCCCCCGTACCCGCTTTCGAAACCCAGACAGAGAACCCCTCCCACCCATGACACAAGCAGTAGTCTGCGGAACTTCGCATGCATGTAGCTTCTCTCCTTTCCTGAGATCGTTGGACTTGCAGCGCTGCTCACTGTGAAGGGCCGCAAAACTCGGTTATACCAAATGCAGAGTTGGTCGGCGCCACTGGGAGCGTGCTTCCCACAGCATAGTTCCCCCATTGCGGGGGATAGACCTAAGAGCGTATCCTCCAGAGTGGATCGCGGTGGAGACGACGGTATCGACGGACCTGCACCACACCCAACCTCACGAGCCCCGCTAAGGCGAGGAGAGAGATGGCCGCGATGTTTGGCCACAGATAGCGACGCGTGGTCATCTCCATCACCTTGACGGCTTGCCCTTCTCGAAACTCCAGGGGAGAGACATCCCAAACGCCGATTTGCCCTTCCACCCAGTCCGCATTGGTTGATGAAATCCTTCCTGGGAGCTGCACCGCACAGGTGAGCTGACAACCGGCAAAGGCTCTCGCCGCAAGCCTGAGGGCCTCCCGGGCCAGGTCCGCCGAGTCCGCCCTGGTACTGGCCGCAAAGCGCCTTTCTAAGTACTGGTACCGCAGAAAGTCGGGTATCCTATGCGTGTCCAGCTCCTCCCGGTAGTGATAACGGTACATGATGAGGAGAAAAGTCCTGCGAAAAGCAACCCGGTTGCTGACGCGCAGGGCCTGAGCCTTGGCTTCGACGACGCGCTTCTCTGCGGCAAATTCTAACCACTCATCATCGCCTGCGTGCTGGCTGGCGTCGAAGACGAAATCTGTGCCAATCGCATTGGGGTTCTTGAGGAGAGCCCGTACCGTAGCGCCAGAGTCGGTGCGGTTGACTTCCCAAGGCTCGCCGGTGGGCATCAAGAAGTGCTCCCAGGCAGAACCAGCGTAGTCGATCTGCCGCAGACAGGCCGTTCGCTCATCGACCACCGTGCGTATCCGGACGTTGAACGCCACACAGCCGGGCAGCAGTACGCTTGCGAGGCAGATCAAGGCCAAAAAGCCACCCGCCCGGCACGCGAGACGCGCTCTGTCAAGAGAATACATGGCGAGTTCCTTCCAGTTGGGGCCGGAGCTTCCTCGAAACGAAGAGGCCCGCTTCCATTGCCGCCACGGCAGCAAGCAGAAAAGGCACTGCGCGCAGAGACTCCTCAGGCCAAAAGAGGCCAAGGGCAAAGCTCTTCCAGCTGAAAGGGAAGAGCCAGTAGTAGCCGGTCCCCAACTGGCGCTGCAGAAGGTCCAAGGCAAAATGCAGCGCCACCCCAGCGAAAAGGCCTGCCATGACGCGCCGCCGAATCTCCTCTGCGCACAGCTCAGTAAGCAGGAGAACCATCAGGGCTATAGCCACGGGCGTGTGCAAGGTGTACACCACGTAGTAAGCAGGAGGGTACAGGATGTAGAAAGGCCTGGTGAGTAGGTCGGGAAGCAGCGCGCCCACGTACACCGGCACGCGGGTGCCCCTCAGGCGAATCGGCCGACTAACCAGATGGGTGAACGCCAAATGGGTCGTCAAGTCTGGCATTGCCTTCTCTCCACAAAGCAGAGCCGCCTGCGATCGAACCGGTAGCTGCGGACAACAAGGACCGCCACCAGCAATGCGGGCAGCAGGGAGATGGCCACCTTGGCACGACGCCTTTTCGCCACGTAGAGGCGCTGGAGGGTCAAGTGCCCATCCCTGTGGAACTGGGCCTGGAAACGCACAAAGTCGCCGACCCGAGCGGTCCCAGGGTCGCCCTGCACACGTACCAGCCGTCCCATCTGCCGGACCACGAACCCATCCTCGACGATTTGCCACACCTTTGCCTCGTTGCCCACCGTGATCGACACGCCATCGAAGCGTTCCGGGTCGCGCAGGCAGTCGATGAGCCGTACCTCCGGGTAGGCGCGGTAGCCGTAGTAGCTCAGCACGGCGAGCAGGCAGAGGAGCAGCCCGATAGTCACAAGGCGTCGTCGGTGCACAGGCGAATTACCCAACGCTCTTCCCAGCAAAGACCGCGGTGATTACCTCCATCATGAGCGGATGGATATGTCCGTTGGAGGCGACGATGTTGCCCTTCCAGACGGCAGAAGGCGCGCCGGTAAAGTCGGTTACCCGCCCTCCAGCTTCTTCGATAAGGAGTTCTCCTGCGGCGATGTCCCATGGCGACAAGCCCAGCTCCCAGAACCCCTCGCACCGCCCGCAGGCCACATAGGCCAGGTCCAGGGCAGCCGAACCCGCCCGCCTGATGCCACTGACCCGCTCGAAGAGCGCCGAGAAGGAGCGAAGGTAGAGCTCCAAGAGGTGCTTGGCGCGGAAGGGGAATCCCGTGGCCAGCAAGCAGCGCGCCGGATCGCTGATCGTCGACACGCGGATTGGCGCGCCGTTCAGAAAGGCCCCTCGGCCGCGTTCAGCAAGAAACAACTCCTCTCGCACCGGATCGACGATTGCCCCTGCGATCACCTGGCCTGCCTGTTCGATAGCGACCGACACCGAAAACATCGGATAGCCGTGCAGGAAATTGGTCGTCCCGTCCAGAGGATCGATAATCCAGCGATGGCCATCGCCCGCATCCTGCCGGGTTT
>JACIZP010000308.1 GCA_014359355.1 Calditrichota bacterium
TGCTCATCGACGCCCACGCCCACATCGTGCAACCTGGAGGTAGAGGCGCATCGCGGGTGGCAATGAATCGGGCCGATGCGCAGGCTGTGGTAGAACGCAACCGCCGCCTGGGCGTGACCAAGACCTGCGTGAGTGCCTGGAGCGCGGTCTGGGGCGATTACGTGCTGGGTAATCACGACACGCTGCAGGCCATGCGCGCATTCCCTGAGGAGATTGTCGGCTACGCAGTGCTTGACCCAAACTACGTCACCGACTGGGAGCGGGAATGCCGCTTTTACCATCTGGAGTGCGGCTTCTTGGGGATGAAGCCCTACTACCCACGCCAGAAGGTCCCCTACAACGATCCGTCCTTTGCGCCCTGGTACCGCTTTGGCGACGAACACAGGCTCTTTTGCCTCCTCCACTACTCGGACAAGTTCAAGGAGGAGGTGAGCGACATCGCCCCGCGTTACCCCAACATCGCCTTCATCCTGGCCCACTCAGGGACAAGCTGGAAGGTGGCTCGCGAGCACGTGGCCTTGGCCAAGCACTTTCCCAACGTGTTCTTGGAGATCACCTTTACCTCGGTGACCAATGGCGTGATCGAGTTCATGGTAGAGGAACTGGGCTCGGAGCGAGTACTCTACGGCTCTGACGCCCCCATGCGCGATCCATACCCCCAGTTCGGTTGGGTGGCTTACGCAGACCTCCCCGAGGAGGACAAGCGCAATATCCTGGGCAGGAACATGCAGCGAATCTTGGACAGGGTCGCGCTGTAGGGATGGCTCAAGCCGGGCTTCGGTGGCCTTGTAGCCGTCGCCGGATATCGGCTGCGCGGTCGTAAATCTCCTCTCGGCTCACTCCCGCTGCCGCAAAAAGGGCAAAGATGTTATCGTCTGGGGTCTCTGGCGGAATGGTGTGCGAAGCCGCTAAGATGTATCCCCCTCCGTCGTCACTCATTACCTCGATGAGCTCAGCAGTGGAGCGGTAGACCTGCTCGGGCGTCCCATAAGGAATGAGACGCAGATTGTCCAGCCCGCCCATGAAGGAAAGGCTTTTCCCAAAATCTCGCTTGAGCGCTGCCGGCTCCATGCCTGGACAATTGCACTGGATCGGGTTGAGAACATCAATCCCAATCTCGATGAGGTCAGGGATGATTGCGCGGAGGGCACCACAGCAGTGGTAGGCAACCCAAAGGCCCTTCGCCTTGCCGACTGCAACCACGCGCTGCAGATGTGGCTTAATGAGCCGGCGCCATGCCTCCGGGCTCATCATCAAGCCGCGGTGCGAGGCCACGTCGTCGCCGGTCCATAGCCAGTCCAGAGGAAAACGGGCGCATGCCTGCTGCGCAAGCGTCACTGCAAAGTCCGCACATCGTGCCAGGAGGCCGGCGGCAAGCTCTTCATCGGTCGCGAGGTCAAGAAGGGCCTGCTCCATCCCCCGCAGCCGGCAGTACATCTCGAAGACGCAGGGCGAAACATCGCAGCCGATGAAGCAGGTCTCCTTCTGGCGCACGACGGGTTCCATTTGTGCCAAGAGCTCCCCGATGTGCTCCAGCGGAAAAGCGTACGCCGCCACCTCCTCTGGGGATGCCTTTTCCAGCGGATAACCCTCAGTCTGATTGAAAGCGCCGCGCTTCACCCATTTGATCCCCCAGAAGTCGACGTGCCAGTCCCCTTCGTGCGCATGGGTTATGCCCTCCATGGCGTAGTTGTTGTTGACCCACGCCTGGCGGACATCGTTGCCCATTGCTTCGCCGACGAAAGACGGGGGAATGCCCAGGGAGCGGCCTAAGCGCTGGGCAGTGTCAGGGTGGAACCACATGAAAATGGGCACTCGGTCGGTGGGCTGCCGCCGCAGCGCAGCGTGGACGCGTTCTTTGCTGGTCATCGGCTTCGGCGCGAGCCTCCTTTGTGCGAGCGTGCCCGCCGCGATGAGTCGCCGCCGGGTCCCTGGCCAAAGAGCTCGGGCACGCGCTCCCACTCTTCGTACACGGCCATCACCGTGGCGGGATTGGCCCCCGCACCGAATTCCAGCTGGGCAATGACGCCACCTGCCGGGTCATACAGGTGCCTGGCGACCTCGCGCACTGCCCTCCTCCCGTCCTCCGGATCGGGAGATGGCAGGATGTGCTGCCGGTCGATTTCGCCCCAGAAAGTGATCTTCCCTTTCACTCGCCTTGCCAGATCCGCAATGTCCATGCAGAAGAGCTGCGAGTTTATGGCGTCCACGCCTATTTCCACCAGGTCCTCAAAAATCTCCGCGATGTTGCCGTCGGAGTGCATGAAGGCAAACTTGCCGTAGCCGTGGGAGAACTCACAATAGTCGCGATAGAGCGGCTTGAACAGTTCCCGCCACGTGTCCGGATGAATAAGCAGGCCGTGTTGACTGCCCCAGTCGTCCATGAAGCCAATCGCGTCCACGTCGGTGGTGACCCAAAACTGCATTTCTGCCAGGTAAAAGTCGTGAATGAGGTTCAGCAGCTCCACAACTTCCTCCCCGGGCTCGGCCATGTCCATGAGGCTCTGCTCGCTGCCTCTGATGAACTGGTAACGCTCCCACGGGCGCGGGCAGCAGCCCGCCAGGACGAATTTGTCCGTCTTGGCGTAGAACTTGTTCACAAGGCCCCTGGCCTTCTCCGTGTCCTCCGGCAGGATCTCGTAGGGCGGTTTCACCTCCTGCCACTGGCGCAAGTCGCTCAGCAAAGGCTCTCGCACCTCTCCCTGCACGCCGTCTTGAATGTTCACGAACCGGCATCCCCATTCGTCCACGAACGTGCCCTTGCGGTACATCTCCCCTTTTGCCCTCGGCGAGGGCCTGTAGACGATTGGTGAACCGGCAAAATCCGAGGGGAACCGGCGTTGCACCTCGGCTACCGCCTCGGGATAGTGGTCAGTAGCCCAGGGAAGCACCCAGAGGTCGCGTGGGATGCGCTCCGGATACCGGAACGTGATTGCCTTGCGCACAATCTCACGGGGAATGGTCATGGTGTTCCCCCCTCGGAGTCTTTGCCCTGTCCTGGCGCGTTGCACAACAGCTGAGTGATGTGCCAGTACAATGCGGGGAGCGTCCGCCGGTGCTCGCCGCGCACGTAGACACTCACTCCCCCGTCGCGCACAGTGCGCACGAGGACCGTCTTGTACGGCCGGAAGTAGTAGCGGGGATCGCTCTTTGGGGGTTCCTCATCGAGCTCTCCACCCAGATCGAGCAGGTCAAGAACGGCAGTGGTAAACGCGCGGATCTGCCTGCCCTGCTGCCGCGCCACGTTGCGCGCCATGGAAAGTGCCTTGAGAAAGACCTCAGGCCCCATCACGGCAGTCCCATAGTTAAGCAGCACCCCACCTTCGAGTTTCGCTATTGTGTTGGCCAGAATGAGAAAGTCGGTGTAGGAAGTGGCTCCGAGGGCGGCGCCGTCGCAGTTGGGGTGCTCGTGGATGATGTCGTAGCCGATGCCCACGTGAACTGTGACAGGAATCCCCCGGCGGAAACCGGCAGCCAGAATGCTCACCTCTCTGTGCGGGAGGCGCTCTTGCTCAATCATCCGACCGATGGCCTCGCCCATGCCGATCCCGTCACGAGCCCCTTGCACAATGGCGTCGTTGATTCTCCCCGTCTCCTGCCAAAGCCCGAATTGCCCCTCGCTGATGTAGCGGGCAACGCTCTCCGAGGTGGCACCCACCAATGCCAACTCAAAGTCGTGGATGGTCACCGCGCCGTTCATGCCCACGTGCGTGACGATGCCGCGCTCGATGAGGTCGATCACCAAGCGCGAGAGCCCCGATTTGACCACGTGCGCTCCCAGCATGAGTACGACTTGCTTCCCCTGCCGATGCGCCGCGGCCACCGCCTGGGCAACCCTGAGGATGTCCCCGCTATGGAGGTCGTCCCGGGCCTCATGTGGGTGCAGGAGGTCCGCAAGGGTTACCAGGTGTTGCCGCTCAGCCAGCGGCTTCAAATGGATCTTGGTTCGATCGAAGGTTGGAAAAGGCATAGGCTATCCCTCGGCAAAAAGTAGGGCAATCAAGGATTGCCAATTCCGAAAGTCCGGGATGATGATATCTGCACCGGCCGCGATGAGAACTTTGCGCTTTCGCTGGTCAATGCCGCTTCTTGTCACCTCGTCGGAGGCCACACCCACTGCAAGTCCCCCCACCTTCTTGGTATCCTCAATTTCAACATACCCGTCACCGAAGGTGACCAACTCAGGGCCGCGCACCTGCTGCTCGGCGAAAATTGCGTGAATGGCCACCATCTTGGCATCCTCGGCCCGCACATCCTGCGCGCCATGGATGGCAGCAAAGTACCCCGCGACCCCCAAGGCGGTTGCCTCGTCCCTTACGTCGGGCTCGTCCGTGCCTGAGGCGAGATAGCACCGCACACCCCGGTCGCAGAGCGCGCGCAGCATGTCCACTGCCCCTGGGACCATCATCTGCTCTGGAGGTGTCTGGCCGCTCTTCACCGCCTGCACCCGTCCTCTGATGTGCTCCCAAAGTCGGGCCAGATACTCCCTCTTGTAGACCCCTGGTGGCTCGGGTTTTCCACCCCGCTTCTGCACCTCTTCGGCCAGCCGCATCATCTGGAAGATGGTCTGTTGACCTGTGGTGACGGTGACCAGCTCCTCAACAAACTGCTGGAGCTCGGCCTCGGGCTCGTGGCGCGGGGTATTGAGGAGCACTTCCACCATGAGCGGGATCATGACCTGCTGCCAGCCTTGCCGAAGCAGCGAAATCGTGCCGTCAAAATCAAACAGAGCATGGCGAATGGTGCCATTCAGGCGCTCGGCCCTGATGATTTCGATCGTATCCTGTCGCAGTCCGACGAGTGAATCAGCCCCCCTTAGCTCAGCTTCCCTTCGTGAGTCGAACGAAGAGACTTTGGGATCAGTCTCACGTCGCCTCTGGGTCCCACCTGACTTGTGCGGAGAAGAATTTCGCCGTTCTTTCACCATCGCTCGTAGTGTACAAGTTCGGACAAAGCTTTACGGGTCTTAGGGCGCGGGGAGTCGGCTGGGTAGCCAAGCGGCGTGAAAGCGAGCGGCTCGACGCCTTCGGGCAGGCCCAACACCTCG
>JACIZP010000309.1 GCA_014359355.1 Calditrichota bacterium
CGCTGATGGGCGCGACGTTCACCTGCGCCCTGTCCTTCTTCAGCTCCTGCAGGAACTCCTGGTACAGGCGCTGCTTGTGCTTCTCCTCGGTCATGTCGATGAAATCGATGACAATGAGGCCGCCGAGGTCACGGAGGCGCAACTGACGGGCGATCTCTTTGGCCGCCTCGAGGTTGATCTTGAGGATGTTCTGCTCATGGTCCCTTTTGCCCAGGAACTTGCCGCTGTTGACATCGATGACCACCATCGCCTCGGTGTGGTCGATAATGATGTAGCCACCGCTCTTCAGCCACACCTTACGGGCGATGCTCTTCTCGATCTCCGACTCGATGTTGTACGCGTCGAAAACTGGTTCACCTTTCCTGTACAATTGGACTCGATTCACCAGGGTGGGGGCGACCTCGCGAAGGTAAGCCACGATTTCCTTGTAAAGCTTCTTGGAGTCGATGACCAGGCTGTTGATGTCGCTGGTGAACAGGTCGCGGATGACGCTGGAGGCCATGCCCACATCCTTGTGCACGAGGGCCGGCGGGCTGGTGCGCTTCGCCTTCTGGTTCAATTTCTCCCACGAGGCCAGCAGGTTCTCCAAATCGTTGCGCAGCACCTCCTCGCTCTTGCCCTCAGCCACGGTGCGCACAATGAGCCCAAAACCTTCTGGACAGATGCGCTTGGCAACCTTTTTCAGACGGTTGCGCTCGCGCACATTGGCAATCTTGCGCGAGACACCGATCATCGGATCGTCGGGGACGAGCACCAGGAACCTGCCCGGCAGGGAGAGCTCGGTGGTCACGCGCGCGCCTTTGCTGCCGATGGGCTCCTTGGTCACCTGCACCAGCAGTTCCTGGCCCTCGCGGATAGTCGGGCCACGATACGAACGACGCCGCTCTTTGCCCCGTTGTCTGACCTCGATAACCGAATCATACGCTCGGATGGTCTCTCCCACGTCGGAAAAATGGAGAAACGCATCCTGCGGCAGACCAATGTCCACAAAGGCAGCGTCCATCCCTTTCACGACGTTCACGACCCGCCCGATATAGATATCCCCCACCATGCGCTCGTTCTCCGGGCGCTCGATAAAGAGTTCCACCAGCCGTCCATCTTCCAGAATCGCGATGCGGGTCTCGCTGGTGGCAACGTTTATGACAATGTCCTTCTTCATGTTCCTATCCTGAATTTGCAAAGATGCGATGCTCGCGAGCTACACTTCCAAGGGAGTGCGACTCACCTCCCCAAAATTGACCGCCAGCCTGGTGCGCACCACCGACACCGGGGGCAGGTCCTGATCAGAGCACTGCAACAAGGCTGCCAGCACCTCTTCCACGCGCGCGGTTTTACCATTGTCCAGGCCCAACTGCAGGAACAGCTCTTGGCCGTCCTTGCGCACTTCGATGCGACGCAGAAAAGGTCTGATGTCCACCTCGACGCTCCCTTCCGCCTTCTGGCGCTGCACACGAATTGCCGGTTCCGCCAACAGGGCTGCGGCCCTCTGCGCCAGGTCCTGCCTGGGGGAGCCATCCAAGAAGGTCACTTCGTACTCGGCCAGGGTGATGAGCGCGGTGAGGGAGCTCCCCTTGCCATACAATGGTCGGATCTCCATGACCTCCAATCCTTCGGGGAGCTGAGCTCCCAGGAGCATGGCGAGGTTGGCGTGAGGAGCGTCCACGTACTGGAAATCCAGATACTCCGCCTCGCTCTCGTGTCCGACGGCTAAGGCTGGCCCATAAGCGATCTTGGGCCGCGGGTTGAAGCCCTGCGAGTACGCCAGTTGGATGCCGGCGCGGGCGAATGCCCTCTCGAACACCCGCACCACGTCCAGGTGGGACAGGAAGCGTGCCAAGCCGCGCTTGCGGTAGCGCATGCGCATCAGGCGCGGCACTACCGGCGCCGGGGCAGGCGCAGCCCTCTTCCTGCCCCTGCCATAGAGGTTCGACGTCGGCTTGGCGGCCATGGGGACCGGCACCTGCTCGCGAGCCATTAGCTCCTTGCAGGCTGTGTGCTCCATCAGGCCGCAGGCGTGACAGCGATCGAGCCGACAATCGCTGGTCTCGGTGGCGTTCGCTGCCTTTAGGCGCTCGGCGACCAGAAAGCGTTTGCTCACCCCCTTGTCGATGTGGTCCCAGGGCAGAGGCCCGTCCAGCGCGCGCGGCCCCAAGTACCAGGCAGGGTCGATGCCGGTGCGGGCAAAGGCATCCTCCCAGCGCTTCACCTCGAACAGCTCTGACCAGCCGTCCAGGCGCGCCCCATTGCGCCACGTCTGTTCGATGGCAGCCCCCAGCCGACGGTCACCGCGCGCCAATATTCCTTCCACGAAAGCGACGTTGGGATCGCGCCAGCTGATGTGCACGTTCTTTGCGCGCACCAGGTCACAAACGCGATGGATCTTGTCGTTCATGGTGGCCCGGTCGCTTTGCTCCTCCCATTGGAAGGGCGTGTGCGGCTTGGGCACAAAGGGCGACAGCGACACGTTGACCCGGTTGCCCTGGCCATATCGGCGCGCAATCTTTGCCACCTCGTTGATGAGAGCCGCAATGCCCTGCAGATCTTCATCGGTTTCCGTAGGCTGGCCCACCATGAAGTAGAGCTTGATGACCGTCCACCCCTCGCTGAAGGCAAGTTCAGCGGCCCGGAGCAGGTCCTCGTTGGTGTTGGTCTTGTTGATCACAGCCCGCAATCGGGGCGTTCCTGCCTCCGGGGCCAAGGTCAGTCCCGACTTGCGCACTCCGCTGGCAAACTGCGCCATCTCCTTAGTGAAGGACTCTGGTCGCAGCGACGGGAAGGAGATGCTGACCATTTTCTCCTTGAAAGCCGCCGAGAGCATTTCCAGGAGGGGCCGCAGCTGGCTATAGTCCGAGGTGGACAACGACAGCAGGGAGACTTCGTCGAAACCTGAGCGCGCGATCCCTTCCTTGGCCTGGTGCAGGATGTCCTCTACGCTGCGCTCCCGCACTGGCCGGTAGATGAAGCCGGCGTTGCAGAAGCGACACCCGCGCGTGCAGCCGCGCATTACCTCGATGGTCAGCCGGTCGTGGGCTATGCCGATCAGCGGCACCAAGGGCGCCGTGGGATAGTGCTCAGGCTTGAGGCGCTCCACCACGCGCGCCTTTACCTTCTCTGGCACCTCGCTACGCAACGGGCGCACGCTCTGCTGCCGGCCCTCTCCGTTTGCCACAGGCCCGTAGAAACGTGGCACATAGACTCCCGGCACGCCTGCCAGCCGCAGCAGGGCCTGTTCACGGTCCAGGCCTTCCCTCTTGGCCTCCAGCACCGCGCTGGCAATCTCCAAGATCGCCTCTTCTCCGTCGCCAATCAGGAAGGCGTCCACAAATTCCGCCAATGGCTCCGGGTTGAAGGCGCACGGCCCACCGCCGACCACGAGGGGCGTCAGGGCCTGCCGTTCTCTGGCGCGCAACGGGATGCCCGCAAGATCGAGCATGTTCAGCACCGTCGGGTAGTGCAGCTCGTACTGCAGGGTAAAGCCGATGATGTCGAAATCGGCCAGGCTGCGCTTCGACTCCAGGGAAAAGAGCGGAATGTCGTAGCGGCGCAGCGCCTCCTCCATGTCCACCCATGGCGCGTATACCCGCTCGGCTACCATCCACGGCTCGCGATTGAGCAGATGGTACAGGATGTCAAACCCGAGATAGGACATGCCCATCTCGTACACATCCGGGAAAGCCAATGCTACCCGCAGCTCCACCTGGTCGAACGGCTTGTGGACAACGTTGACCTCGTTGCCCAAATAGCGTCCCGGCTTGCTCACCCGAGGGAGAATGCGCTGTTCGAAAATGTCGCGAGGGACAACCGCCATATGCCTTCCATCAGGAAATAGCGAAAATCCCCGTCACGCCCGGGCGACGGGGACCGATTGCGATGTTCGTGTACTCCCCCATCCGTGAACCCTCAACGCTGGGCCCGCTGTGGCACCTGAATATCTGCCGTTCTGCTCAGTTGCGCTTCTTAAAGTCCTCGGCGTACTGGAACCCAGCTGCTACCGCCTTCTCATTGATTGCCAACAGTTCTTTTCGCTTGATCGCCTCGGGCAAGGTGGAGAGCACCTGCTCCTTGCTCAAGATGCCGGTGAAACCAACGTAGGCGCCCAGCGCCACCATATTCGCCACGCGCGTATTGCCCAGGTCATCGGCCATCTTGGTCGCCGGCAGGGGCAACACCTCGACATCGCTCCGCTGCACGGTGCGGTCAATCAGCGAGCTGTCGTAGATGACCAGGCCACCCGCCTGCACCTCGGGCTCGAATCTGTCCAATGAGGGGAGATTCATGGCAATCAGTACCGTGGGCACCGAAACCACTGGCGAGCCGATGCGCGCAGTGGAAAGGTTGACGTGGCAGTTGGCCGTACCGCCCCGCATTTCTGGGCCGTAGGAGGGGATCCACGACACGTTGTAGCCGGCGCGCATTCCCGCTTCGGCGAGAACCAGCCCGAGGAGCAAAATCCCCTGACCACCGAACCCGGCCACCTTGAGCCTTGGGTTGCGGTAACGTTCTGCGGGAAGGACCACGGCCTCGGCTGCCATGGATGGCCCAACTGGGATCTCCAGCAGCCTGGCCAGGTCCTCGCGCACAAACTGGCGGGGCGCCAAAGGCGACGCTTCGATCTCGGCCGTCTTGTCCTTGTACACGCCTAAGGGGAAATAGCTCATCAGCTGTTCTTCGATCCAGCGGATTGCCTGGGTAGGTGCCATCTTCCACCCGGAGGGACACGCGGACAGCACCTCCACGAGCGAGAAACCTTTCCCTTCCGCCTGCACCTGCAGCGCCTTGCGCACCGCCCGGCGTGCCTGCGCGATGTGCTTGGCATCAGTCAACGCCACCCGCTCGATGTAGACGGGGGCCTCCAATGTGGCGAGCAGTTCGCTGACCCGCAGAGGGAAGCCCTCATTGCTCGCCTTGCGTCCATAGGGCGAGGTGGTGGTCTTTTGCCCGATGAGCGTCGTGGGAGCCATCTGGCCGCCGGTCATCCCGTAGATGGCGTTGTTCACGAAAAAGACCGTAATCGGCTCGCCGCGATTGGCCGCATGAATGATCTCGGCAGTGCCAATGGCCGCCAAGTCGCCATCCCCCTGGTAGCTGATGACGATGCTGTGCGGATACACCCGTTTGATGCCGGTCGCCACGGCGGGGGCACGCCCGTGGGCGCATTGGATGTTGCCAGTGCGGAAGTAGTAGTAGGCAAACACACTGCACCCTACTGGGCTGATGACGATCGCGCGGTCACGGAGATTGAAATCGTCCAAAGCCTCGGCGATCAACTTGTGCAGAATGCCATGGCCGCATCCTGGGCAGTAGTGGGTAGTCGTCTTGTCGGCCCCTGGCTTCCGCTCGTAGACTGCATAGAACGAGTCGGCCTTTCGCAGTACTTTCTCCGCCATGGTCAGTCCTCTATGTATTTCGAGATAGCCTGTTGGGCCTCTTCGGTGGTTGGCACCACGCCGCCCATGCGGGAGTAGAATTCCACAGGACACCTGCCCAACACCACCAGACGCACATCGTCGACCATTTGCCCGTTGGACAGTTCTATCACCAGCAAACGGTCGACGCGCTCGGCCAACTCGGCCAGGACCGCCTTTGGAAAAGGCCAGAGCGTAATTGGCCGGAGCATACCCACTTTCTGGCCCTGCGCTCGAAGCAGGTCCACCGCCGACTGTACCACCCGCGACACGATGCCGTACGCGACCACCACCAGGCGCGCGTCATCCACCCGGTAGGCCTCGTAGCGCACTTCCTGGCGCTCGATCTCGGCATACTTGGCCTGCAATTTCTGGTTGTGGCGCTCCAGAATCTCCGGCTCCAGTTCGATGGATGTGATCAAGCGATACTGGTCATCGTCGTCCACCTGCAGAGCCCACTCTTTTGCCGGCAACTCCGTGACCGGCGGTGGGAATTCCACAGGCTCCATCATCTGGCCGATGAAGCCGTCCACCAGCAGCGCCGCCGGATTCCGGTACTTGTCGGCAAGCTCAAAGGCCAGCATGGTCAGGTCACACATCTCCTGGGCAGAATTGGGAGCCAGGACGATGAGCTTGTAGTTGCCGTGGCCTCCGCCCTTCACCATCTGATTGTAGTCGCTCTGCTCAGGGGCGATATTCCCGAGGCCAGGTCCGCCGCGATTGACGTTGACCACCACCAGCGGCAGTTCCGCCCCGGCAGCGTAGGACAAGCCTTCCTGCTTGAGGCTGATGCCCGGACTGGAAGAGGCGGTCATCACGCGCTGTCCCCCGGAGGCAGCGCCATAGACCATGTTGATGGAGGCCACCTCGCTTTCCGCCTGGAGGAAGGTCCCCCCCACCAGGGGCATGTAGTAGGCAGCGGCTTCGGCAATCTCGGAGGCCGGCGTAATGGGGTAACCGAAAAAGTAGCGGCACCCGGCCAGGATGGCCCCTTTCACCACCGCCTCGTTTCCTTTGATGAGCTGCTTAGCCATTGGCGTCCACCTCCTCCCCCACGTAGCCCTTCTTGTAGACGGTGATCGCCCCCGGCTCTGGGCAGGCGTAGAAGCAGATGCCGCACCCAGTGCAGCCCTCCCCTTTGTATCCAGCAGGGTGATAACCCATGCGATTGAGCTTCGCCTGCGCAAACAGGACCTTCACGGGACATGCAGCAATGCACAGTCCGCACCCCTTGCATTCGTCCTCGCGGAAAACAACCTTCGCCTTTGCCAATCCCACCTGCGTTTCCGCCATGCTCTTCTTCATGCCTCCGTTTCACGTGTACCGTTCAGCAACGAAAAGGGAGCCGGGCGAAGGCTCGGGCTCCCTGGGGCTTCTGCGCAATATGATGCGCCACTGCGTGTATGAGATCTCCGATTCTCCTGGATTCTACCATTCAGTCCTTCCGCCAGAGACAACCGATTTCGAACCGGGCTAATTATAGCAAATTCGCGCTGAATAAGCAAGCGCTTTTTCCTCCCCGCCCTGTCGGCCCACTAGAGGAAGGGATTCAGGCGTCGCTCGTCGCCAATGGTCGTGGGCTCGCCATGGCCTGGATAGACCCGCACCTCGTCTGGCAAGACGAGAAGCTTATCGCGAATCGATGCAAGGAGTCTACGATCGGAGCCGCCGGGGAGATCCGTGCGGCCCACAGATTCCCGAAAGAGGGTATCCCCAGAGAAAAGCACCCCGTCATGATAGAAGCAGACGCTACCCCGGGTGTGGCCCGGGGTATGCAGCACGCGCAATGCCAGGTTGCCAAATGCGACCTCATCACCTTCCGAGAGCCAGACATCCACCTTGACCTCCTCAGGCGCAGGAAGGCCAAAAAGCCTGGCCTGGAGCTCCAGAGTTCGCAGCATCTCCGCCTCATCACGATGCGCGCAGACCTTGCAGCCCGTCTGCGCGAGCACATCTGCGACGGCACCCACATGATCGATGTGGCCGTGGGTGAGCAAGACGACTTCCAGGGTAAGACCAAGACGGCCCGCCGCCGCAAGCAGAAGCTCCGCCTCGTCGCCCGGGTCGATGAGCGCTGCTCTCTTC
>JACIZP010000310.1 GCA_014359355.1 Calditrichota bacterium
ATGTAGCGGTCCAACATCACGTCGCCGAGCACGGCGACGCGCAGATTGCCAAACGCAGCAAAGAGCTGCTGCGCCCGGGTAGCTGAAATGGCGATCATACGAGTCCTCTGTAGTCAAGAGCAAGTGGTGAGCAAAGATAGTGAAATTCCGGGTAAATGTCAACCGATAACCGGACCGCCAGTTCGCAAGGTGAATGCCCCGGCAGGCCGGGCTCGCGGATAACAGGGGCAGGTGACAACGACCACCTGTGACTTTCCACTCGACATCATGCGCTATCCCTGCAATAGTGAGGAAGATTTTGCAAGCTGATGGTCCTTGTGGGGAAGGAAAGCGCGTTGGACTTTCCGACTCAGGAGAATTCCGCCCTGCGCGACCAAGTGGTTGTCGCGCTCCCCATGGACCGGAGCTGGCACTCGCTACCTGAGGCACGGCGGCACCGGTTGTTGCTCTCCCTTCCCCACGAGAACTGCTCGGGCCACCGGGCGCAGCGGCAGCGCGGGATGTCCCTGGCCACCTGGGCAGATGCGAGCACTTGTCCCCTCTGTCGGCCACCACCATCATCCGCATGCCCCATGCCCACCACTCGATTGCCCCCGCCAGAAGCGGTGGGAGCATAGGGTCCAAGTATGTGCCCTCGTGGACCTTCCAGGCCTTCCAACGCATGCGGATTGCCACCAAACACATCGCCGACAGCGCCACGCTCTGGCCAGTGGCTTACGTGGGCAGACCGCCTAAGCACCAGTACACCATCGCCGATGTGGCTACCGCTCTCACCCTCCCCGCCTCTGCCCACGAACTGACCGTTGCCCCCGCTTACCACACAGCCGACAGGTACCAACCTCAAGCAGCTCACAGGGCAAAACGATTGCGGCACCGAGCTTCTCAGTCGCGCGAACGCCGACAAGATCACCCCCTTTGTGCGCCTGGTAAGAGAGGGCCATGGCCGCACCCCTGGCACCATCCAGGTGGCCACCTCACGCTACAACGGCATGGTGGAAAACTTCCGCGGCCAGATGGAGGCGCAAGTCTACAAGACAGGGCCCATCAGCCCCAGCGCGACCCGACGGACAAAACGGCAGGCCATCTTCTGTTGTACCACCTCTACCCCACACTGTAGACTGCCGCACCGGGCAAGATCTGCCCTCGTCCCCCATAATCCCTGCACAACAGCAC
>JACIZP010000311.1 GCA_014359355.1 Calditrichota bacterium
CTTCGCGCATCAGCTTTGTCATCATCTCGGCATAGTGGGCGCGCACGCGTGGGTGGGCGATGGTCATGTTGTAGCGCGGTTTGAAGCTTCGGAAAGGATGATCCACGCGCGCGCCACGGAGCATGGGGTAGCGCGCAAAGAACTCCTCCGGTACCGATCGCGGCTCGAAACAGAGAAGCCCTGGAGTCAGGCCGTACTTGCGCGCCAATCGCGCATTCTCCTTCAGATTGGCGAGATTGGCAGAAAGATAGTAGAGCGGATAGATACCTTTGTTCAGTTCCGTGTAGACAAACTGGTCCAGGGCAGGACAGTAAGTGTAGAACATCGGATAGACTTCACCCTTCGGCCCGGTCTCCAGTCCCATAGGGAAGGCGAGGCCATTTACCTCGATGTGGGTAAAACCCAGGCGGGCGAGCTCGCGGATGTAGCGCTCCTTGTCCATACCCCGTTGGATCCGCCCCTCCTGCGTGAGGAAGTAGTCGTACGACACGCGCTGCCACTTGAACGCAGTCGGGAAAACCCTGCCCTTATCAAAGGGCGCGAGGTCGTGGTCTGCCAAGTGCTCGACTACGTAGCGCATGAAGCTGTACAACAAATTGGCCTTCGAGGTGAGCAACACTCCTGAGCCATCGGCTTGCAGCTGCAGGTAGGCAAACTCGTTATCGAGATCGGCCCGGAGCCGCTGCGCAGCATCCACGGCGAGCGGGCAGTGCTCCACTGTCCCCACGCACAATGTACCTGGTCTAAGCTTGGTGCGGCGCGTGCGCGTTACCTCTACCGAGGCTGCAGGCAGCCCTGAGGCGAGTTCGTAGGCCACGGTTTGCGCCACCAGGGGTGCTTGTGCCTGGTACACAATCACCCGCACATTCTGCAAAGCGTCCTTCAGTTTCATTGCGATATCCTCCGTGGGAAGCTCTTCAATGCCGATCATTTCAAGTGGTGATTGAGGCTACCCCTCAAGCTCTATGCCTGGCCACCTCCAGGCGCAGCAGTATCTCCTCAGCCCCGGCCACGGGCAACGCGGCGTCGACGAACTGGCTCTCTTCCACTGCCACACGCTGGAACTTGACTTCGCGGCCGTCTACCGACAGCCTGCTGGCAGTTTTCCCTTTGGGTACCAGCAGGTGCAGGTTGAGCAGACAAGGCCCGCACTTCAAGTTCAAACGCACCGCGTCGCCGAGGTTTTCGTAGCGATATCCGAAGGAACGCCCCGACACCTCGTAGCACAGATTGACGACGCAC
>JACIZP010000312.1 GCA_014359355.1 Calditrichota bacterium
AAGGGGCTGGCTGCGTTCACCAGCTCGCGCCCATGACGCTTGTCAAACAAACTCACCACCCGGCCATCGCTCGGGTCCACGCGCACCCGGAAGAACTCGTTTTCCACCTCTGCGGGGGAGGACGAATGGAGAACCGCGCGCGGTGCGGTTGCGCTCTCGCTGCTGTCACGCAAGAAGAACAGGCGATAACCCAGAGGCGGCACCTGCTCGGCCGAAAACATAAGCTCCTCGCCCAACCACTGGTGCGGAAGGGTGCATCCAGTCAGTGCATCTTCCACGCGCAGCGGGCGGGAGCGCCAGGCAGCATCCAATTCTACGCGCACCGCATCGCTCCGTTCCCAACTGAGCGGATTAAAGACCACAATTCCTGGCTCAGGGCTAACCACTTGGCTGGCCATAAGTTGAAGGCCTTGCTGCAGCTGCGACTGGGCACCAGTGAGGGCATCACGCGCGTAGGCGACGGCAATCTCGCTCTGGCGTTGGGCCTCTTGTGGCGTCATGAGTTCTGGCCATGGCGCCCCACCACCGCTGTGTTCATCGAACTGCAGCATGTTGGCATACACCGCGTCGAACGCGTCGCGAGCAGAGGGAGCGATCCCCAGCAGCTCATTGACGGCGGCCACCTTCTCGGCGGCAATGGCTAAGTCGTGCGCCTGGCGATTCATGCCCATGCTTTGGGGCACGTTGAGCGAGACCAGGTCCCAGCCTCCCGCCCAGTCACCGCGATAGGTGGCGAACTGCTGCCCGTATTTCTCCTCCAGGTGGGCAAAGAACTCGTCCGGGCCGGCCACAATGAGTTTGGGATTGGCATAGCGCTGGTTCCAAGCCTGAGCTATGCTGGTGATGAGGGTAGTGGGGTAGGTGTTCTCTAAGCTGCCCACCATGATCAGGATCGCATCGTAGGGATACCCGGCGGCCTGGTATGCTTGCAGCTCGTTTTCCAGCGCCTGGTAGAAAGTGGTCAGATTGCCCATGCTGTACGTGGACAGCCATTCCATGTAGCTTCCGCGGCTGATCCAGGTGAGGATCTTCTGGCCATCAGGGCCCTGCCAGTAGAAGGGGTTGTGGTGCCGGGGGATCTGTGCGCTGCCGCCAAAGCTCTGGTTCACCCCGGCGGCAAAGTAGCGGACGCCCGCGTTGGCCAGTACGGTGGGCATCCACCAGGAAAACCCCGGCACGTCGTTCTGCAAAACGGTGTTAGCCTGGAACCCAAATTGTCGCCGGTAGCGTTCCGCTGGATAGAGAAAGCGGTTGATCTCCTCGCTGCCCAGCACGGCGGTGTGCATGTTGGCATAGCCGGCGCACAAGTGCATCTTGCCGGCGTCCACCAGCCGCTGCAGGCGTGCTACGTCCGCAGCACTGCTCCGCGCCAACCACTGCTCCAACTGCCACACGCTCTCGATGGTCCACTTGTAGTCCGGTATCGTCTCAGCGAACTGGATGGCCCGGTCGATAATGCCCTTGTACCGCTCGGCAACCTCATCCTGGGGATCTGTGAAGCCGATGTCCAGATGGGTGAAGTGGATGAGATAGACATAGTTGATGCTCGACGCGATGCCAGGCTGTTGGAAAGGGAACGCGCCGAGGTCGGCCACCGTGCCGTCCGGGTCGCGGGGCCCAGCAGGATCCCCAGCGTCGATACAAGGCGAACCCGGGGCGAGATGGTAGTCGAACGGACTGCCCCCGACGAAGCGCGGATCTGCTGCAATGGCGCCCTCACCAGGGGCACAGCCGAAGTAGTCGCCTCCGACGTTTTGCCAGAGGTCATTGTACCGGCAACTGAGCTCGCCCGTCGTCCAGACGCCGTAGCCGCGACTTCTGGCGATGATGTTATTGAAAACCTCCGCCACGGAAGCAATTGCGACAACCCCATAGCCACAACGGTCTACGGTGTTGTTCATCACGGTTGTCGCAGGACAGCCGGTTAGGAGGACCGCGGCCGAGTCGCACCCCACAAATAGATTGCGGCGAATGTCGCCCCGGCTCCCTGTCAACGCCATGCCTAAGAGCAAGTTCTCGAGGCGGCTGCCGGACAGGGTAATGTCCCCCCCTCGCGCATTCACGCCTGTGGCACTACCGCCGTTCGCGCGGATAACAGCGTCCTCAATGCTGAGGCCGGTCGCCGAATCACCCACCACCCCTATGCCCAGGGTAGGAACGACCACTTCCACGTTGTTCAAGCGCATGTGGTGGGCACCCTCTGCCTGTACGGCCGTGCCCCCCGCGGCATTGTTGACAATTGTCAGCGCGGAGAGAACTGCGCCCTCGGCTCCGCGCACGGTTGGGGCAGGATCGGCAGCCAGGAGGACGGTCTTTCCGGGCCCGTCGCCCTGCAGCGTCACACCCTGCTCTAGCTGCACGTGCTCTACGTACACCCCACTGTGCACCAGGACGACCATGCCTGGCTCTGCTGCATGGACCGCTGCCTGGACGGAGGGATAGTCCTGGGGCACCTCGAGATGGGTGACCACGCTGATCGGCACGCCAAAGACGGCGTCGTACACATCCCCCCAGCTGGTGTCGTAGCCCAGCGCGTCCTCGCCAAGGGTGTACGCCAGCTGGTAGTCGCCGGTCCGCGGGCCCACCTGCAGCATGCACACCACCGTGGCGTCGATGCGCTCTTCGTTGGCCAAGAAGCCACGCGGGGTCAAGAAGCCAACCCACTTATAGTCAGGCCCACTGGGGTGCACGACCTCGCACGAGTCGGCCCAGTACTGGCTGGGGAGAAACTCGCCGCTCCCGTACTTCTGGCTCTGGTAAGTAGCACCCAGGGGTTGCCAATCATTCGGCACCAGGACCGTGACAAAGACCGCGTGTGGATTGGGGTCCGTCCCTTGGCTGTGAATCTCCAAGGTCACCGTCAGTGTGTCACCTGGGGCGGCCATGCGTGGCTGGTGAACCTGGTCGATCTCCAAGCAGGAGCTCAGCAGGGCCAGCCCAGCCGACAGGGTGATGGCAAGATAGAGGCGCCGGCGACGCGTGCTAGGCAGTAAGGCCATATTCCTCCCCAGCGAAGAGCTCTCGATAGGCAGCAAACCCATGTTCTGTCGCCTTGCTTTCCCTATCGCAAGCAGCCAGCTCATCCTCTATTCTGCTCAGCCAATCAACTTCGCGGGTAGGGAGTTGCAGGGCGCCGCTGTGTAGTGCTTCGCGTATGAGGGCGCACCCGGCCAGCCCTGCCTGACGCGTGCGCTGAAAGTCGTCCTCCTCAGCGACAATGGCGCGGGCGATGGCCACCGCACTCTCTGGTGCCACCATCAGCGCGTGCACGCTGCGTCCCACGTCCGAGTCGACCAGCAGCCTCTGCAGCACCTTCTCCTGCTTGGCCGCCAGCGCCTGATTGAAAAGCCGGCAGTCGTAGACGAGCACCTCCGTGAACACCTCAGGGGCCGAACCCGAGAGCAACCTCACGTTCTGCACCGATTCGTTGCTCCACAGGTCGCACACCGCCGCAGCCACATTGCCCATGTGGCTGAAGTGAGCGCAGGCCGAGCTCTTCCCCTCCATGGAGATGGGCAGGCCAGTGATGGCTTTCATCACTGGTCCTTCGTAGGCACAGTCTTTGGACGGCCCTACTGCACCCTGCTCGAACGCCACCAGCGAGCGCACGGCCGACATGGCGCGCACCACCGCGGCCAGCACCGCGGGCAGGTAGTGGCGGTCCGCAAGCACCATCGCCGTATTGGCAAAGCCGCAGGCAGTATCTCCAGCAGGAATAGTGCCCGTCTCTTGGGCGATCCGGACAATTTCACCCCACAAGAAGTGCATGTCGCGTGGGGCCAACACACCGAGGGCGAAGAGAATCCAGACCACATCCCCTTCCAACAAGGCGCGGTCGTGCACCTCCTTGCCCCCTGTCGATTCAATGGATAGCATATGTGCCCCTGCCCGGGCGTTGTCCATAAAGGAGCGCAGCATGGTCTCTGTCGCCCGCCCGCTGCGCATGCGCGGCGGCCGGAGCTCATCGCGGATGTCGCACACGGTCACGCGCAAGGCCGAGCGCAGGCCGTGCGTGCGAAAAGACTCTTCCATCAACTCCAGGGTCTGCCTGGTGATCGCCACGCCAATTTCCACCTGGCCGGTCATCTGCGGAGCGTGCTCAAACTCGAGCACCACGCCCGGCGCCCCAAGAATCTGCGCACGCGACAGAACGCTGGTCACCATCTCGCGGTACTGCTCCAGAATTGCCGGAAGCTTGTCGGGCGCCACCTCCATGGGCGGCAACGTGTAGTTGACCTCCGGGTACACTTCTCCCGCTCCTATGACCAAGTTAAAGCCGCATCGCAGCGGGTGGAGCGCCCGCCCAAACATCATGTCCCCAGCTCCCTCGTAGCTCAGCTTCTTGTAGCGTTGCATCGTCAATTCTTCCTTGGCGGTTTCACAGTACAGACCGACCCAAGTGCGCACACCGGCTGGCTGCCCTTTTTCCCAGGTGGGCAGAGGCAAACGGTGATGACCAAGTCTCTTACCAAAGATTCAGTTGCCAGGACACCCCGAAGCGGTCGTTCACCCAGGCAAACCTCCGGCTAAAGCCATAGTTGTCTAAGGGCATGAGTACCGCACCGCCCGCAGACAGGGCCTCGAAATACCGCTGCAATTGTTGTTCATCCTCACACTCAACAAACAGAGAGAACGCAGGGGTGAAGCTAAACTCATGTTTGATGGGCGAGTCGATACACAAGAAGCGCTGGCCTTGCAGGACGAACTCTGCCAGCTTGACGGTGCCCTCGGGGCCTCCGTCACCCGCGCCGTAGCGCTCGATGCGCGTGATGCGTGACTGTGGGAAGAGCCCTGTGTAGAACTGCATCGCCTCCTCGGCGCGACCCTCGAACATGAGAAACGGCGTGACCGTCTTTGCCATGTCATTCTCCGTACCAGTCTTGCTCACTTCTTCTTGAGGCGCTTGCCCACCTCCCACGCCTTCGCCAAGGGCTCGCCTAAGGTCCAGTAGCGGTTGTCAGGCATGGTAAGGGCAAACGGCTTAATCTCGTGCACGTCCAGCTTGCCGCGCTTCACACAGCGCCGCTCCGCATAGCTCCCCACGATCTCGCCAATGTAGAGGACGTCGCCCGGGAGCTCGACCTTTTTCACCACGCGGCACTCGAGGCAGAGCGGACATTCGTCCACCATGGGTACCCCTGTGACTTCTCCGTAGAATAGCGCAAACAGCGAGCCCTTGTCCCGCTCGCGACCGGATACCATGCCACAAAAGTCGACCTTCTCGACCAGCTCGACGCTTGGTACATTGATGCTGAACGCCCCAGTTCCTTCGATGCCAGGATTGGTGTAGTGGTCGGCACCGAGAGCGATGCCAACCATCGGCGGATCATAGTTCACACGGCTCACCCAGGCCACGGTGAGAAAGTTTGGCCGCCCTCCCACCATGGCGCCTACCAGGACCACCGGCATCGGGTACATGCTGACGTCGTTGCCAATGCGCACCTTAGCCATTTCCTTCCCTCCTCTGCGGCAGGACAGAAACACGCAGGAAACGGGGATAGTAGATCCCCTCATCGTGATAACAGTCCTCCAGCTTCCGCGAGTTGACTGCATAACTGACCACCAGCTCCGCGGGGCTACTTGCCAACTCGGGATGTGCCTTGGCGGCATAGCAGAAGTAACGGCGATTCGCTAAGGCTTCCGGACAGACGTACACGGTGCAGGCCTCCGAAAAAGGGCCGTAGGGTGTTTCCGCCACGCGGACCTGAATTGGGTTACCACGCCGCCATGAGGCTGCCAGGAGCACGAATTTGCCCAGCTCGGGCAGATAGCTCACCGAGAACTCTGTGGCCCCTTTGTGCAGCACTGGGCGTGCGGCGGCAGGGTTCTTGTACCACCTGCCATGCTCGCCGTCCAGGTACTCCCATCTTTCAGGCTCAACGAGCCTATGGGCGTCCTCCAAGGGCGCCCTCGCCACCAGTGTCCACACCTCCTTGAACCAGCTGCGGAAATGGCGCCGGAATCCGTAGATGTACAGGTACCCCTGGTCTGCCAAGAGCCAGGAGCCAAAGGTTCCTGTCTTCTCCGACCAGGGGAGTTGCCGCAGCGTTATTTCCCACCGGTGAGGCTCCTCGTCGGGATTGGGCACCCAGTAGACTTCGTGGCCGACGAGGCGGAAGCCGGTTACCTGATTCGGGTCTACGGTGACCACGCGCACTGCCAGCACCGCCAGTGCCTCGCCAATGCGCACGGCGCTCAGCGGCCAGCTTCGCCCTGGCAGCTCAGGCGAAGAGAAGAAAGCAGTCGGGCCACGCCCTCCCCCCTCTTTCCACCAAAAGCGCACCTCGTGGCCGCGCTGGATGGCGATGGTATTGGCCACGATATGCGAGCCGGCGCGCGAGCGTGCCTCCGGATCCGAGCTGACAAACGAATCCCCAAACAACCAGAGGATGCGCCCATCGTTCAACGGCGTGCTGAAGGCGCAGTCGCCACCCAGCCAGCCGTTCGTGCCTTCGCGAAAGAGGCGTTCCAACTCTGGCATGCGTTCCACCGTGGTGGTGAGCGCCAGACCCTTGCTCACGTGCGCCCTCCCCTGCCCGCCGGCGTGATGGGGTAGTGGCGCACCCTGATGGCGGCGTCATAGGCGGCGACCACGTTTTCGGGCGGCACATTGGCCTGCACGTTGTGCACCTGGGTGAAGACATACCCCCCTCCCGGCGCAAAGATGCGTATCCTCTCTTCCACCGCCGCGGCAATCTCCTCAGGCCTGCCTTCGGGGAGCAAATGCTGCGTATCGATACCGCCACCCCAGAAGGTGATCCGACCTCCAAATTCGCGCTTCAGGCGCGCAGGGTCCATGTCAGCCGCCGAAGTCTGCACCGGGTTGAGGACCTCCACCCCGGCGTCGATCAGGTCGGGGATCAGCGCATAGATGGAACCACAGCTATGCAGGAACACGTGCACCTTGGAGTGCTGCCGCACATACTGGTAGATGGCCTTGTGTCGCGGCTTGATGAGCTCGCGGTACATGTCCGGCGAGAGCTGCGGGCCCTTCTGCGTACCCAGGTCGTCGCCCATCTGGATGAGCTGAATGTAGTCGCCCACCGCCTGCAGGTAAGCCTCCAAGTTCTTGAGGTGGACTTCCACCAACGTGTCCATCAGGTCTTCTGCGAAGGCACGGTTGCCGGCCAGGTCCATCATGAAGGTATCCCACCCGCGCAGCGACTGCCCCAACTCCAAGATGTTTCCGCCGAATCCGCCCATAATCGCGTAATCGGTCTCATGGTACAGGAACCTCGCTTGGTCCTGTAGGACGCGGAGTATCTCGTCGGTGAGCATGGGCCAGGCATAGGCTTTGATGTCACGGCTGGAGGTGGCGTGCGCCAGGGGCGGATTGCACGATTCGAAATAGAGCACCCCCTCGGGCATGCGCGCCGCAACACGAGCGCCGTCCATCAGCACCCATTGGCCGTTCCTCCGCACCGGGTAACAACTGCGGTGCACCTGTGCTGGACTCCCATCCGGCAGGGGCCAATCCAGCCAGTCCTCGGGGTGCCGGCCCATGGTGTTGGCCAGGTCCACCACATCCACCTGAAAGCGCTCCAGGATGGCCGGTTCCGGCTCGGCCAACTGCTGCGGCACATCGTACACGCGGGTGTAGCCGCCTGAGAGCCCAAGGTAGGCCTTCAAGCGATTGTAGGCTATGGCCATGATGCCGGTAGAGCGCATCGCACCAAAGTCGATGGGCACCTTGTCCGGCTCTTCGTGGCGCAACGTCTTCAGCACCCGTTCACGCGAGGTCATGCGTGCTCACCTCCTCTGTGTTGAACCCGGCTACCCCTTGATGCCGGTCATCATCAGGCCTTGCACAAAGTAACGCTGGAACAGGAAGAAGATCACCACCACGGGGATAAGAAGCAACACCGAAGCGGCCATCAGCATTCCGTACTCTGTGGTGTGCTGGCCAACCAGCATGGCCAGACCCAGTGCAAGGGTCCCTTTTGACTTGCTCGACAGGAAAATCAACGGCCCAAGAAAGTCGTTCCACTGCATCATGAAGACGAGAATGGCAATGGTCGCCACCGCCGGCTTGGAAAGAGGCAGGATGATGCTCCAGTAGATGCGAAACTCCGAACAGCCGTCAATCCGCGCGGCATCTGACAGCTCCTGGGGGATGGTCAGAAAGAACTGCCGCATCAGGAAAATGTTGAATGCGCCACCGCCGAGGAACAGCGGTACCACCAGCGGCTTGAAGCTATCCAGCCAGCCGATGTGCTTGTACAGCACAAACACCGGAACCATCGTCACTTGGGCGGGCAGCATCATGGTGCCGATGATGAACAAGAAAAGCGAGTCACGCCCCTTCCACCTCAGGCGCGCGAAGGCGTATGCCACCAAGGAGCTCGACAACACGACACCAATGATGCTCATCACCGTGATGAACGTGGTGTTGAATAGGTAGCGCAGAAAGGGCATGGTGGTCAGCACGTCGCGATAGTTCTGCCAGTGCACCGGTTTCGGAATCCAGCGCGGCGGGTAGGTGAAGATCTGCTCGCTGCCCTTCAGCGAAGTGGACAGCATCCAGAAGAACGGCAACAGGAAGACCACCGCCAACACACTCAGGTAGAGGTAGACAATCGCCTTCTTGCAAGGGATGCGCAGTCTTGTTGGCCTCATACTAATTGCTCCGCGCCTCATGCCTCATAGTACACCCACTTCTTGCTGAGGCGGAACTGGACGATAGTGATGGCCAGCGTCATCAGCAGCAGCAACCACGCCAATGCCGACGCATAACCCATCTGAAAGTCGTCGAAGGCCTTGATGTACAGGTACAGGTTGTAAAACAGGGTCGAGTTGAGCGGGCCGCCCTGGGTCATGACATAGGCCTCCGTAAAAATCTGGAACGAAAACATGACTTCGATGATCAGCCACAAGAAAAGCACCGGCGAGATCAGCGGCAAGGTCACATGGGTGAACTGCCGCCACTTGCCGCCGCCGTCGATGGCCACCGATTCGTACAACTGCGTGGGGATGCCTTGCAGCGCCGCCAAGAACACCAGCATCCTGCCACCGCCGATGGACCACAGGCTCATCAGGACCAGCGCAGGCTTTGCCCAGGTGGTGCTCCCCAACCAGGACGGCCCCTGGATACCCACCATCTCCAGCAGCGCGTTGAGGATGCCGTACTGGGGGTTAAAGATCCACATCCAGATTGCGGAAATGGCCACCCCGGAAACCACCGACGGCAAGAAATACGCGGTGCGAAACAGTCGGATGCCGCGCACCGACTGGTTGACAAGCACGGCCAACAGCAGCGAACCGGCGATGTTGAGAGGCACGCGCAGCACGGTGTAGAAGAGCGTGTTGTAGATCGCTTTCCAGAAATAAGGGTCATGGCAAAGCAGGTCACGGTAGTTGCGCAGCCCGATGAACTTGGGCACGCGCAGCACATCGTACTGGCACAGGCTGTAGTAGATGGAAGCGGCAAAGGGGTACAGGCCAAACACCACGAAGCCGATGACCCACGGGCTGATGAAGAGGTAAGCCAGTGCCGCTTGGCTGTGCCGGAGGCGCGAAAGCCAGCTCTGGCTGTGCTCAGTCCTGGTCATTGTTCTCCCAAGGCATCTTCTTGCGTACGTACTGGTCGTACTCGGCCGCCTCGTCCAGCTGCTTCTGCACGCGCCGATTGGCTTGGCGCAATGCCTCCTCGGGCGACAGCCGATGATTGAGGGCCATCTCCATCGCCAAGAAGTACTCGCGCCAGAACACGTCGTGCACCAAAGGCAGGAGCGAGCTCCCAAAACCCTGGTACATGAGGCTATCAAAGACCGCCATCTGTGGCATGCGTTCCAAGAAGGCCCTTTCCCGCGCCACCAGCCGGTTGGAGGGCACCAAAGGCTCCTTTTCCGCCAGGAAGCCTTGCAGTTGCGTCTCCACGCGGGCCGTGAACTTGAGAAACTCCCAGGCGGCCGCGGCTGACTTGGCGCCCCTCGGTATCGCCAGCCAGAAGCTCCCCACCTGTGTCGCCGGCCGGTCCCCCGGGTCGCAGGGGATGAGGCTTATGCCATAGTCCAGGCGTGGCGCAAATCGCCGGATCTGGTTGACGTGCGAGTTGTCCAGAATCATCATCGCCACGCGCTCAGAGTTGAAGCCATGCTGCTCGTTGATGCCACAGCTCAGTTGCAAGGCAGTGAGCTCGGCCAGGCCATAGTGGTCGTAGTAGTCCACGGTCCAGCGCAATGCCTCCACTACCGGCGCCTCATCCAGTCGGACGCTGCACAGGTCGGCGCTGCGGAAGGTGGCTCCCTTTTGAAAGGCCATGACCACAGCCGCCGCTAAGGCGCTGTAGTTGGGAATGAAGCCCGCCTGCACGATGCGCCCGCGTTCGTCGCGCACGGTGAGCAGCTCGGCATAGCGCTTGAGCTCATCCCATGTGCGCGGCGGCCGGTCCGGATCCAAGCCTGCCTGGCGGAACAGGCGGCGATTGTAGAAGAGCCCATAGCAACTCCCAGCTGAGGGGATGCCAAAGGCTTTGCCCTCCCACTTCATCTCGGCCCAAAGGGGCGGATAAAAGACCGTCGTGTCGAAGCGGTCACGGGCGAGGAAGCCGTCCAGGGGCATGAGCGCGCGGCGCGCCGCCCAACGACCTATGGGACTGAACTGGGAGATGACGTCAGGGGGATTGCCACTGAGAATGGCAGTGAGAATCTTCTTTTCGTTCTCTTTCCAGGGAATGGCCACCGGCACCACTTCGATGCTATCCTGGCTCTCGTTGAAAAGCCGCACCGACACGGGGAACTCCTCATGCGCCCCTGTGGCTATCCAGAACTCCACACGCACCCGCCCGGCGGAGGTGAGCCGCTGCTGCTCCTCCGGTTTGAACAGATAGGCCATGCCGGCCAACAGGATGAGCAGCGCCGCGTATTTGGCCACACGCGTCATGGCTACTCCAAAGTCACCTCGATGAGCCGCGGATAGTATTCCTCGAATTCCACAAACGTCAGGTAGATGACTCTCCCCTGTTCACGGGCCAATTCCGGGTGCTCTTTGCCCGCGTACACAAGCGGTCCGCCGTACACCAGCGGATTGCGCAGAGGTACACGCGCCGTCCACAGCAGTTGCGGCTGGCTCCACGGACCCCATGGGCATGGGGCAGTCCGCGCCACGAGCTTGCCTGTGGTCTCCCAGGAGTGCACGGCCAGGTAGCAACCCAAATATGCGTTGTAGGAGACGCTCATCTCTGTGGGCATGCCGTCCATGATGGGGACTGCGCGCTGTCGCTTTCTGCTCCATTCTGGGGCAAAGCTCACCAAGTACTCGTAAGCCTCCGGCTGGTCAAGCTGTTCAGCCTTTACCCGCGTTATGCTGCAATAGTGATGGCCCTCGCGCAGCCACGTCCCATAAACGTAGACGATTCCCTCTTCAAAGACCGGAAGCACTGCCGCTCCGTAGCATGGCTCGTGCGCGGCCCACCAGATGGTTGAGTCTTGCCTGACAAGTCTCTCAAACGCAAGTTCGGGGTAGTCGGCAACCGCCAAGCCAGTGCCCGCCACATCGAATTTGTACGGCCAGCATCGCCCTGGCAGCAGCTCCACGCGCACGAAGTAGAGGTAGACGCGCCCATGTAGAAAAATTCCGTGCAGCGGCCAGATCCGGTATCTCTCCGGGTCTTCCTCAGGCAGCCAGGGGAGCAACTGCCGCGGGTATCCGTCATCACCGGTGAGATAGCGGTAACTGCGCAGGCCAGAGGCACTGAGCAGTCCGGTGCTGGATGGCATCCGCTCGACCAGCCGCCGTCCGCATTCGTCGAAGGTGCCCAGCAGCGTGTCCCCAAAGACCCACAACGCCTCCCCACGGGGAAGAGGGATGGAATAGGCGCAGTCCTGGCCGATCATCCTGACGGCATTGTCGGCGAAGAGGAGGCCGCAGTCGCGTGCCCGGGCGACCTTCAGCTCCTTTGGCTCTGCCGTGTGCGCAGCGACTTTCCGCATAGGCGGCGAGGTGCTCTTCACACTTCCAACTCGAGGGTAATAATCTTCTTGTGCGGCACCTCGATGCGCAAGTCACCCGACTCGCTCAGCGGGAGAGGCCGTAGGCGCTCCTCATTCAGGTTCGTGAGGTGAGCCGTTCGGATCGGACGGGCCAAGTGCAGCTGCCCAAGCACGGCGTGCTCGGTCGGGTTAAAGAAGCGCACAATGAGCGAGTCCCGTTCCTCGCACTTTTTTACCGCGCTCAGCACGAGGTTGTTGGGGTGCAATCGCAAAAAGCTCATGCGCGGCGGCAGGTCGCCCGTGGAGATGCCGCACTGGAACGCCCTTACCGGGGCAAAGTGGCGGTACGTTTGCGCAAATACCTCGCCGGTTTCCCAATTGCCGAAGTGGGGATACAGGGCGTAGGCGCATGTGTGGCGGCCGAGGCATTGCGACCCGACCTGGTCGAGCCGCTCCACGCGCTCCGGGGGGAGGCCCACCTTCGGATAGCGGACACCTTTGACCAACGTCAGCAGCATGGTGCGCCACTCGTTGTCCTGCACCTCGTATTCCACGAGCCCATGACTGATAAGCGCCAGGCCCACCTTCCCGTCGGAAATGTCCACAAAGGACAGATGAGGCTGAGTTCCTGTGACCGGTTCCACCCAGTCCCGTGTGTCGGGAAACTCGATGCTCCTGGTCACCACGTCGAAAGCCGTCTCCACATCCACAGTGGCAGCATCAATCCCGCTGGGGAAGCAGACGCGCAGGCGGTGGTCCATGGCCTGGTTGTCAAAGGTGGTCACGATATCCAAGCGCGGAGAGCCCTTGCGCAAGGTGACGCGCGAGGAGATGGGCAGCGCCACCAGCTCATCACTGCGGCGCTGCTTTCCAGGGGCCAACCCCTTTGGCACCTGCATGACCATGTCCACCTGTACGGTGGTCTGGAGCTCTCCGTCTTCGACCACGGTCAATTGTGCGGCGCAGCCCAATGAGCTCACTTTCGCGTTGGCCAACGGCGAGATGTGCGTCCATGGGTCGCCCGCTTCCGCCTCATCCTCGAAAAAGTGACAGTTACGGAACACACGGCCACTTGGCTTGTGTGTGAGATCAAAGGCCCCATTTGACCGAAACTGCACCCGCAGGAACTCGTTCTCCATGGTGTCATTAGCGACCATCATGGAACCATAGTTGACCAGCTCCCCCTCCCTACGCTGCACGATGAAGGTGCGGTAGCCACAGCCGGGGACCTCTGGCGCTTCCAAGAGGAAGCGGAACCTCCGCGTGTAGAACGGCGAAGGGATGTCGTAGGGATTCATCACCAGCGCGCCCCACTCCTTGCGCTCAGCAAGCTGAAAGCGCACCGGCTCGCCCGTCTCGGCGTCGACTACAGACATCCCCTTGTGCTTCGGCTCCTCCGGAAAATCTACCTCCACCTCGACGATTTCCGTCCGGTCGAATTGCAGCGGATTAAAGACCACCACGGCGGTGTGTTCGGGCGCCACGTGCGCCAGGTCGATGCGCTTGGCGACGGATGCACAAGCGCGATTGGTGAGGGCCTCGCCGATTTGGCCCACCTGGTCCCACCGGTAGAGCATGTCGCGGTGCACCTGGTCAACGCTCACCCCCGTGATGCTGTCGTGGGGGTGGTTGGTCAACAGGTGTTTCCAGGCCAGCTCCAACAGCGCCCCAGGATATTCCTCACCCAGCAGCATGGCGAACGCCGACCAGGGCTCGGCCCACTTTTCTAACAGCGTTTGCATGCGCGCGTTGATCTGCTTCTGGTAGAGGCGCGTGGAGATGTTGTCCTTCAGCAGCCTGTTGAACCAGTTGTCCACGCTGGGGTGGCGCCTTTCGCCCTTGAGCACGGTCAGCCGCGAGCGATCCACCTCCTTCTTGATTTTTTCCAGCACGGCCGGCAAGGAGCTGTGGATGTAGACGTCCCCCGTCTTCTTGGCGTTGCAGTACTCGATGACCTTGATGGTGTTGGGATGGGGGAAGACACTGTCCATGCCGTCCAAGACCACCAGGTAAGGCGTGGTAGCATCGGCTGCAACATCGTCGCGGATGTTTTTCATCCCCTCATCCAGCAGGGCAGTGTTAAAGTGCTCGAGCGAAGAGGGCCTCAAGAGCCAGTAGTCCTGATCGCCGGCGGCCGTGTCGCAACGGCGGAAGGGCATCTGCCCCAGCGGCCAGCGGTAGATGCCATCGTGGTAGGCATTTTCGTACATGGTGGGCCGCATCAGGTGAATCCAGAAGGCGGCCCTGCTGAACAAAGCGCTCAAGCGCAGTCCCAGAATCTGCGTGCCGTCCGGCGCCTCCAGGAGGTACTCGGTGGCGCACTCGTCGCGGACGATGCCACGATAGAACATCATGCCGTCGATGCCGAAGCCGGCATAAATCTGGGCAATCTGCGAGAGCTGGCCGTAGGAGGTCGGCGTGTAGCCCACCTTCATGACGGCGCCAAACTGGCTGGCCACCTTGTGGCCCCGCATCAGGTTGCGGACGATGGCCTCGCCGCTGACGGTGTTCATCTCCGGCAGCGTGTACCACGGCCCAACCAGCAGGCGCCCCTCGCTGATGTACTTCTTCAGCTCCTCCCTTTTCTCGGGCCGCACCTCCAGATAGTCTTCCAAGGGAATGGTTTGCGAGTCAAGATGATAGTACTTGTATTCCGGGTAGCGGGCAAAAAGCTCCAGAAGCCAATCCATCAACTCCACAAGATGGAGCCTGGTCTCTTGCGCCGGATAGCGCCATTCGCGGTCCCAATGGGTGTTGGAGATGACATGAAACTCATAATGCTTTTCTGTGCCTTCCACGTCTTCCCTTCCTCAGCAAAGTGCCGTACCGTGCCAGGGGCGGATTTCAGAAACCAAAGCTGATGGTAAAGCTGCTCACCCCGCCCATGATGGGGCCATAATCGGCGTAGGAGTAGTCGATGGCTCCATCCACGCCGAGCAGCTCCTGGCGGAGGCCGGCGCCGAAAGACCAGGCGCCGAGGTCAGAGTTGGAGCGGTAGCCGCCGCGCAGAAACAGGCTGCCGAACAGCCCGTACTCCATGCCAAAGTGCACGCGCTCGCGATTGTCCGTAGGATGGAGGAGGTCCACCGCCAAAGTGAGCCTGTGAGCGGCGGTGTGCAGCAGGTCGTCGGCCAGGCCGATCCTGAAGATGAGCGGCATGCGGAACTTGTCGCGCAGGAATCTGATGTCTGGGCCAAAGTGCTGTGCTGCCACGGAAAGGCACAGGTGCCTGAACCCCGTTTCGTAGATGGCGCCAAAGTCCACCAGGACATTGGCAAAGGAGTCTCTGTCCAGTTCCTCTCGCACATAGCGCACCTGTCCGCCCATGGAGAGCTTGTTGGTAAAGCGGCGCGCCAAGGCCAGCCCCACGGCAAGGTCGCCCGCATGCACCATGCGCCCGGTGCCGTCCTGCGCCAACACCGTGGTCTCCTGGAATTCTGGCACTCCCATGTGGATGACGCTTATGCCCAGCACACCGACCTTGCGCCATCCTACTGCCGCCGCTGCCGCGCTCAGCCGAATATCAAGCAGCCAGTTGCGGTGGGAAAAGCCGGCCTGGGCCCTTTCCACATAGGCGATCCCCGCCGGGTTCCAAAAGATGGCGTTGACTCCCCTGGTGGTGGCCAAGGCCGCATCGCCCATGGCCGTCTCCCGACCGCCGACGCCAATCTTCAGGAACTGCAGTCCTGCCGAGCCCGCCTTGCTGAATTCGAAGCCATAGTCCCACTGCGCCTGTGCCACCGCGCAGCACCAGAACAAGACAAGTATGCACAACGGCGCCTTGCGTATCATCGCCCGCTCTCCTGTTGGCTCACTTGATGAGTAACAGCGTCCCTTTGGCATTGCCCACCGCTGACTCCACGGTGTAGAGGTAGATGCCGGCGGCTGTTTTCTGCCGCGAATCGGTGAGCTGATCCCACACGTGCTCGCCGGAATTGGGATTGTCGTGTTCCAGAGTGCGCACCAGCTCGCCGCTCACGGTGTAGATGCGAATGGTGCACTTGGCCGGCAAATTGGTGAACACGATGGAGCTCTCCTCCCCTGAGGTGGGTAGTCCCGACACCAGCCGGAAGGGATTGGGAAAGACACTCACCTGCAAGGCATTCTCTGCCGGCTGCCGTGCGGTAACCAGAGCTTTGGTATTGCGATTGGTCATCCCGCTTTCTTGGCCTTTTGTGCTCACCGAGGTGACGGCGTAGTAGTAGCCGACGCCCACCTGCACGGTATTGTCCTTGTACTTCCACTGGCCCAACTCTGCGTCGAAGAAGCGGCTACGGTCGGTGCTGCGGCTGATGCGAATATCGCGCACCTTGGTAAACGGGCCGATGTAAGAACGGTCGCTGCGGTAGATGCGAAAGATATCCATCTCTGCCGCGCCGGTGAGGGGATTGACCCAGCTCTCCAGGTCGGGCGACCAGGTGAGTACGATCTCCTGGGTTGACGGCAGGACGTAGTAGGTGACCTCCGGGGCCGGCGGCGGCAAGGCCGTCAGCACATAGTTTCGGGAGAAGAGCTGCTTGGCCCGATCCACGGTCTTTTTCAAGGAGTCCAACCCCACCGGTAGAAGGCTCTGGGCGCTCAGCCCCTTCACCGCCTGATCCAGGCCGATACCATTCACGGCCTCCACCATGACAATGCGCACCGTGTCGCCGACGGCCATGTCATACGGCCCAAAGCCCTGCAACATGAAGGGCGAAAGCTGCTCGTCCGCAGGTGCCTGCAGGCTCTTGTCCGTCCCATTGAGGATGGCGTAGAGGTCAGAGGCAGTGCGGCTGGTGATGGTGAGACGATGCGCGTTGTTGATGACCTGGGCGTAGAAGACGGTCGCTGGCTGGTCCGCGCCGTTGCTGGGCGGGTCCCAGTAGAGCGGCGCAAAGCCCGCATAGCCAGTGGTGCGCAGTTCGCCCCGCTTTTCCCAATAGTTGCCCCAATCCCACTTGATGTCCTGCGTGGGGTAATAGTCGTAGGCATAGAGCAGTCGGCGTGCTGCATCATAGCCCACCATCTCGTCGTCCACGTTCAGGTTGTCGCCCCAGAAGCCGTGCACGAGAATATCCTGGTAGCTGGGCCGGAGCAGATAGGGGAATCCAAAGTAGACGTCGCTCAGCACCTGCCCGGAGGCGTTCACGAAGAGGTATTCGATGATGATAAAGTCGGCATAGGCCGGATAGCTCCAGGCCCTGCTGATGCGCGTCACCTGGATGCCATCGCTGGTGCGCCAGCGAGCGGTGATCTTCTCCTCGGCCTCATTGGGATTGAAGCCGGGCGAGCCATTCAAGTTCTCCACCTCCTCCATCGGGTAGAAGGTCCCCAGGTCGACAAAATCGAACGGCCCCATTTCGTTGAAAAAGACCGTCCCGCCTGGCTTCTTGCCGCCAATCCAGACCCCACCTCCCTGGCTGTAGGAGCGCTGCTCGTCCTTGTTGGGGAGGACGGCAGGTCCACCTGGCCAGTCCATGCTGGGATAGTACTCGAAAGGCGAAAAGAGGCCGCCAATTTGGCCATTGTCCTTCATGGTCTCCCACAGATCGCCGCGGTCGTGAATCTTGAACAACGGCACCCGCACCTGCGGCATAGCCACTTCGGCCAGCACCAGCAGGGCACATCCGGTGAGGAGACAGATAGCCTTCGTTCTCTCCATGCGCTCTCCTTCCGTTACGCCGCCTTGAGAGTTGCTATGCTCCGCCTAACGGAAGCTGTAGCGGAAACCCACCCACACGCTGCGCGGCGCGTAGTAGATCATGTAGCTGATGTCAAAGCCATCCGGATCAACCAGGCTCGGTTGCCCGGTCTTGACAAAGCGGTCAATGGCCTCCGGATCGAAGGCGGCCGGCAGGCCCCATGTCTTGATGAACTTCTGGTTGAACAGATTGGTGACGCGCGTGTAGAAGGCCAAGGTGTGCTGCCCAATGGTAAAATACCGGTTGAACTTCAGGTCCCAGTTCTGCCGTGCAGGCAAGCGATGGTTGTCCAACAGATCAGGTGGGTCATCAGGCTCGAGGTATGTAAACGCCTGGCCACTCACGTAACTGTAGAGTAGGCTCAAGTCGCTGTTACCAAGGAGGTGGTACAGGACCGGCACGCGCCAGCGTTCCGGGTACTTGAGGAAAAGATTCGCCCGCAGGATGTGCGGCCGGCTAAAAGAGCGCTCCGTGGGCAGGCGATCACTCGCCTCCACGTACCACTGGTATGTCACCTGGCCGTTCTTGTCGATGTGAATCTGCCAGGGAGTCGCCGTCCCGTGCGTGCTCTTGGAGAAACTGTAGTTCATGTCCAAAACCAGGTGGCTACTGAACAGGGTGCGCAGGCTCACCTCTAAGCCGCGCGCGTCGCCGTAGTCGCCACTGTAGCGACTGCTGTAAAAAACCCGCGACTCGATGCCGGTGTACGGGTCGACGCCATAGATGCGCTTGTCTAAGAACCGTGCCCGCTCCACCTGGTCGAAGACGTCCTTGTAAAAGCCGGTGACGTTGAGTACCGCTATGTTCTCAAAGTGGTGCTTGAACCCCAGTTCGAACTGGATGGTCTTCTCCGGCTTCAAGGGTTGCAAGGTGAGGTTGATGACCCGCTCCGGGTCGGTGTCCACCGAGGGCTGCCCCTTGATCACGTAGACCGGTCGGAAGTAGAGGAACTCGTACTGCGCGTTGATGGGCGGCATCTGGTAGAAATGCCCGTAGCTAAAGTGGAACACGCTCCGGTCGGTGATGGGAAACGAGATGCCCAAACGGGGGTTGATTGAGTGGAAGGCGGGCACGCGGTAACGAGGCTTGGCCAAGACGTTGGCAAAGTCCCACTTCTTGTGACCCAAAGAGTCGATACCGTCCTTGTCCGGGTCAGCGGCCGGATTGTAGGCGGGGTCTAAGGACGGGTTGAGCACGAAGCTATCCTTGGTGAACCAATCGCGGTTGCCATCGTAGAGGTCGTAGCGGACGCCCACGTTCAGGATCATGCTCTCGAATTCCATCTTGTCCTGCACGTAAAAGGCTAACTGCAACGGGTGGTAGGTCTCGTTGAGCCCGCGGCACCGCCAGTCGCGAAGGTCGGAGCTCCACTCCGCCAACACCCAGCTATCTTCCTTGTAGGTGTTGTAGTGGAACTCGAACCCCGTCTTGAGCAGATTGGCCTCGTTGACCTGCCAGCTCAAGTGGCCCGAGGCAGCCAGATCGCCGGTCACGTTGTGCGACAACGGGGTGAAGTGGTGAGCGAGAAAGGGCTCATCCTCAAACCCGTCATAGCGGTGCCAGCCCCAGATATCCGGGTTTTTGGACTCGCCAAGCACCCGGTATGGGCTGGGCGTCTCGTGCTGCTCCAGCGTGTAGGAACTCAACTTCAACTCGTAGAACATGCGCGGGCTGAGCACATGTACCAGCCCCAGACGCATCTGCTTCACATAGTTGTCCAAGAGAGTGCCGTAACCGCGGTAGTACTTGGCGAAGTAGGGAAAGCTCTCTTCTCCGTTTGTGGCATGTGCATCGTGGCTGTACAGACCACCGAACTTGATGTTGAGGCCGGGACGCAGGCCATAGTTGCCGCTCAAGGTAAACTCGGTCAGCTGGCGCGTGTCCCGCGGCCTGGGCAGGTCATAGGCCTCCTGCTGGTACCTGGCGGTGGCGAAGAAGGTCATCTTCGCCAGCTCATTGCCCACCAGGGGCAGAAATTTCCCCGGCACCGGGCCCCCGAAGGAGAGCTGCACCTGGTGGTCGGCGAAATTGCGATAGTCGTACACCTGCTTCTGCCGCTCCGGCGTCCACCAAGCCGGATCCAGGTACGTCTTGCCGGTAATGGAGTCGACAAGCGTGTGGCGCCGGAACTCGATGTTCTTCTCGCGGTCGTAAAGGTAGGTGCCAAAGTGTCGTTGATGCGGCGGGCCATACTGGTAGTCCAGCGACCAGGAGTAATGCTGGTCGCCCTCCCTGGTGATGACGTTGACGATGCCTGACTGCGCCTGCCCATACTCGGCATTGAAGCCGCCGGTGATGACCTGGATCTCTTTGACGGCATCGCGATTGATGCGGGTGAAGGAACCGCCGGCATCGGCCCGCGCCTCGGACCAGGCTGCCGAACGCGTGCCATCAATGAACCACACCACCTCGTCCTGCTCGCCGCCACGGATGGAGTAGCGCGGCTCCCCGCGGCCGGTGCCAGAGAGGTTGCCCTCCACCGGAATCGGGTCAAAGAAAACGCCGGTCTGCAGATGGACCGCCTCGTGCACCTGCGACACAGGGGCCTGGTACAGCCGGTCCACGCCGATGACCTCGATGCTGGTGGTCAAATCCTTCTGGATGATGGGGCGAGCGGCCTCCACCACCACGGAGGCACCCAGGTCCAGCACCGCCTGCCGCAGGCCAATGTCCACGCGGGTGGTTTGGTCTATGCTCACCTTGACATTGGTGACCTCGACGCGGGTGTAGCCCATCATGGTGACCACCAGCGTGTACGTGCCCGGCGGCACGCTGAGGATGTGGTATCTCCCCTTTTCATCAGAGGCGGCGCCGAGATAGGTGCCCTTCACCGTGACGTTGGCCAGCGGCAAGGGCTCGCCAGAGTCGGCGTCCTTCACCACCCCGGCTATCTTGCCGGTGGTGCCTGCCCAGGCAGTCTGTCCCATCAGCAGAGCCAGCCCGAGCAGGATAGCAACGCGCCTGCGCTGCAGCATTGCGCTCACAGCCATCGCCTCCTCCCTGTTATGTCATGCGGGCCTGTCTTCGGTGCCCTGGTATCACAAATTCCACCTGCCCCACCCCTTTCCCCGCCTTTCACTCGGCCAGGAGCCGCGGGTCAAGGAAAAGCTGGTGCCGGAGCATCGCTTCCGGGAGCCCCCCGCGCAAAATGTAGGCGGCGTGGTCCAAACGATGGCCGAGCGTGTCCGCAAACGGTACGGCCACACACAGCCCGACGCCGGCCGCCCGGATGGCGGCGACTCCCGATTCGCTGTCCTCGAAGCCGAGCACCTTGTCAAAGTCCTTCTTGGCCACACCCAGCTGATGGAGCGCCAAGCTGTAGAGATCGCGATGGGGCTTCAAGCGGATCTCACTGGAGTCAGAGGCGGTAACGACCGCGTCGAAGACCCGGTGGTACGAAGAGAAACGATCCAGCAACTGGTCACGCCGCTCCTCGGAAAGTGGCCAGCGCTGCACCTGCTCGCGGATGACGCGAAACACCTCGCTAAGGACGATCTCCGCCTCATAGGCGATGGAAGAGGTGACCACGGCCACCTTGAGCGGTCTGCGTTCCAACAGGCGCCCCAAGGCGGCCAGCGAGTTTCGCTGGTCAGCCGTCGCCTGCGCCTGGCCAAGGTGCTGCACCAACTCATCCGCGAGGAGGGCCAGGTCCTGGCCCAACCACCCTTTCACCGCCGCCAAGAACACGCCTACTCCAGGCATGGGCTCGATGAGCAGGCGCGTCGGATCGGGCAGCAAATAGCGGAGCTGGTCGGCCTCCCCTTGGTGCACCCTGATGAGGATCTCGTGATAGCGCTGGTAATAGATGTCGATGGCCGCGCGCACCTGGTCGGTGAAGCTCTCGAATACCACTCTACTTGCCGCTTGAGCAATCGCCGTCTGCACGGGCTGGGGCAAATCCTCCTGGGTGCCTTGCCAGCCGCATGAGAGCCATGCCTGCACGTCTTCTTCAGCGAGGAGCGGCTCACAGCCAAAGTGACGCAGGTTGTTGAGGACCTCGGCAGTACGACCCTCGTCCGGTCGCGCCGCCAGCGTCCACAGGGCGGCCTGCAGGTAGGCGCGGCGGAAGGCCTCCATGTCGATCGCCTCGCCGTAGGACTTGACCAGATACTCCACGTGCTGGGTGGTGCTATTGCCGATGATGTGCGGGTAGTCCTTCGCCTTGTCCAGACCAGGCCACTCCTCCTTGCTCAGCCGGGCGGTGATGCGCCGCACCATCGTCTCTAACGAGTGGAGGCAGAGGTTCTCCGTCGTGGTGGTCGTGCCATCCATATCCTGCACGATCGCCACCAGCTCCTGCCGCGGGCTGGTAATCCTGGGCGCAAGTGGCACAACCTCGTATTCGGGAAAATCGTAGGCTGGATTCTCATTGACCAAGAATTCTTCGCCGAGGCGACTTAGGTACGCAGGGGCTTGTGTCGAGCCTAACGTCCTCACAGTTCACCTGTCTGGGTCACTCAGACAAAGGGGCCGAGAGTCTTGCGACTCGGCCCCGTGTTCAGTTCGAATTGGCGCTCCAAAAATACAACTCCACACCGACAAAGTCAAGCGTGATTTTCCTCTACGCCGTGCGAAAGTCGATGACGGCCTGACGGTAGGCCTCCGGGTTGCCGATGTCAAAGCGCCGCCCCTTCACCAGATAGCCAGTGAAACCTTCCTCGCGCCGCAGCGCATCCAGACAAGAGGTAAGTTGGAACTCTCCGCGCTCGCGAATATTGTGCTTGAGGTTCTCCTGCAGGTAGTCGAATATCTTCGGCGACAGTACGTACTGGCCGAACACGGTCAGGAACAGATTCTCGTCCATGCCATCTACGTGAAGGTGTTCGCGGGCATAGGCGATCTCCGGCTTTTCTGCAAACTCAGTCACGGCAAGGAGGGAATCACGCTCCTGCCAGGTCCCGGTCACGCAGCCGAACTTGTGCAGCTCCTCCGCGGGGGTGACCTTCAGGCCCACGACGTTGCCGCCCACCCGCTCGTAGACATCCAGAAGCTGGCGCGCGCACGAGGTACCCGTGTCGGAGGCATAGATGTGGTCGCCCAGAAGCAGCAAGAAGGGCTCACCTTTGACCCATTCTCGTGCGCAGTACACCGCATGGCCAAATCCTTCCTGCGAGTGTTGCGTAACGAAGGTCACGCGGTGGCCAAGTTCCAGGATGTAGTCACTGTACCGCTGGTCGTCGCGCGACAGCTTGTTGAAGTGCTCGATGCGCGGCGGTGAGTGAAAAAACTCCTCAAACAGGGGGAGGTCGCCCTCTTGTACCACCAGGCACACTTCCTCGATCCCAGCATTGACCGCTTCCTCGACGATGACCATGATGATGGGCTTGGCCCTTCCTTGGGCATCGACAATGGGGAAGAGCTCCTTCTTCATGGCCTTGGAGGCAGGGAAGAGTCGCGTGCCAAAGCCGGCCGCCGGGATCACCGCCTTGCGCACCTTCCGCCCGGTGCGGAGCACCAGCTTCAGACACGGCATGTGCAGCTCCCGCTCCAGGATCTCGATGACCTTGCCCTGACTCTCCTCATCCCGCGCCAACAGTTGCGCCGTCCCATCTCCCTGTGAACCCACCCCTTTTCCGCCAAGAATGTACGGCTGGATGGCCGGATAGCTGAGCACCTTGTGCAGCACCGGGGCGGTGAGCTGCGAGGGACAGGCAGGCTGCAGGTGCCGGTCGAACTCCTCCTGCGCCTGCCGCATCAGTCGCCCCAAAGCCTCCGCGTCGCCTTGTTCCAGCGCCGCCACCGCCTCGTGGACGATGCGTTTGTTAATGGGCCCCAAATACTCTTGTACACCCTTCTGCAGCTCGGTATCGGCAAAGGGATAGCACTGGTTCAACTTGGCCAGGATCTCCTTCGTGTCCTTGCCGGCGCACAGGTCGACGATGACATAGTAGAGGTCCCGTTTGACCTTCACCTCCGTGACGTCGATGCGCTCCCCGTCGAACGTCATCAGGATGGGCCTGCTGCCGAAGGCGCATCCCTGGTCCATGCGGCCACACCGGGAGGGGGTGGTGATCTCGCCCAGATAGGCGAACTCCATCTCGCCGCGGATGGTCATCTTGAGATCGTAGAGGCGGTTGAACGCGCGCGCCACCAGCACGCAGATGGCAGCACTCGAGGACAGCCCCTTCTTGATGGGCAGGTCGGTCATGTAGTTGTCGATGACCAATCCGCGCACGCGGTAATGCGTAAGCACCTGGTAAGCCACGCCGGCGGCATAGCTGAAAAAGCCCCCTTTCTCTGCCTCTTCCAGGAGCGCCTCCTTCTCCATCGGCACTTCGAAGGGACCCTTGCGCGTGCCGTCCTCCAAGGTGGCGCGGACGATGAGCTTGGTGGGATGGGGCTCCACGTCCGCATAGATCCCCTGATTGGTGCCGGTAATCAGGGTGTACCCTTTTTCTATGGCCGCGTTGATGCGGCGATAGCCTCCTGCCCAATCGCTGTGTTCGCCGAACAGGCAAATGCGTCCCGGTACAAAGATGCGCATCGCAGTGAGCTCCTTCCTTTCAGTTCACCTCTGTCCGAGTTAGCAGTGAGCAGACTATTCGCAATCGAAGCGGTAGGAGCCGCTACCCACCTGCAGCACCAGTCGGTCCTGCTCTATCCGCGCCATCGCCACACCCTCTGGCAGACGAGGAGAGAGTTTGCCTTTCCGCAGCACGGCCTTCCCGCCTTCGAGGACGGAGGGATGCTGGCTCAGGAGGGGGAGATGAACCTCGGCCTCGGCTCCAACCGGGATGCGCACGCTCACGGTCACGCCCTGATCGCGACGCTCCCAGGCAACCTCAACTGTGCCAAGGACGGTCCGTACCCGGCCCGCGGCGAAAGAAAGGCCGCTGAAGAGGTGTGGCTTGACCACGACCTTCTTCCACCCGGGGGCGGCACAGCGTATGCCGGCGATTGCCCGATAGAACCAGGCGTCCACACTGCCGAACATGATGTGGTTTTGCGAATTCATCCCGCGGTTGGTGAGCTTCTCCCATCGCTCCCACAAGGTCGTTGCTCCCTCGCGCACCATGTAGCCCCAGCTTGGGTAGCTGTCCTGGGAAGCGAGGGTGTAGGCGAGCTCCGCATGGCCGTTGTCGGTGAGCACGTCGAGCACGTAGCAGGTGCCCAGGATTCCGGTATCCAGGTGACTGTCGTGCTCGGTGACGATGCTGTGCACCAGCTTTTCTATGACCGCGGCCTTCTTTTCTGCTGGCACCATGTCGAGAAACAAGGGCAAAACATTGGACGTCTGATTGGGCAGCTTGTCGATAGGGCTGAGCCTCTTGGCCCGGTACTGGTCTTCCTCCAAGAACTCGCTGTTGAACGCCTCTCGCACCTTCTGGGCAAGCCCATTGTACTGCGCCGCCTCTTCTGCTTTCCCCAAAACTTCGGCCATTCTTGCCAACAAGACGACGTCGTAGTAGTAGTACCAGGTAGAAGTGAGATCAAGGCCGGTCTTTTTGGGGAAGATGCTCCCCGGCGGGCACCAGTCGCCGTACTTGCCCATGGAGCGGATGATGTGCCCGTCGGCATTGCCGCGAAGGAACTCCACGTACCTTTTCAGCGCCTCGTAGTGAGTCTCCAGAACCCGTTGGTCGCCGTAGTAATGGAACAGGTACCATGCGATGATATTGTACGCCGAGCCCCACGCCGGGTCTGCAGGGTAGGCGAGCGGCAGGTACGGCGGCACAATGTCCGGCACGCCGCCGTCTTCTTGCTGCGCCAACTGGATGTTGCGCAGGAAGTTGGTGTAGAAGGCAGCCATGTCGAAATTCAGAATAGCTTCTTCGGCGGAGAGGTGCGCATCGCCCATCCAGCCGTGCCGCTCATCACGCTGCGGACAGTCCGTCGGGATGCTCATCAGGTTGGAGCGCTGCCCCCACAGGACATTGCGGTGGATCTGGTTGAGCAGTTCGTTGGAACAATGGAACTCGCCGGTGGGCGCCACGTCAGAGTGGACCACCCGTGCTTCCACATCCTCCAGCGTCGGCACACCCGGGAAACCGGTCAGTTCGACATACCGAAAGCCATGGTAGGTGAAGCGAGGCTCATAGTACTCCACGCCATTGCCGCTGAGCACGTACACATCGGTGGCTTCGGCGTTCTGGTTCGGGGCAGTGTTGATCTGTCCCTCCTGGGTCACCAACTCTGCGTAGCGCATGCGCACCTCGGTGCCCCGCGGGCCGCGCACGCGCAAGCGCGCCCACCCGGTAAAGTTTTGCCCAAAATCGTACACATAGACGCCGGCCGCCGGACTCCACAAGGCGCAAGCGCTACGCGTCCCTGTGACGCGGATGGGCGGCATCATCTGCGCTGCCAAGGGTGGGCCGTCCACGGCTACGGCCGCCTCCCAGGCACTATCGTCAAAGCCGGGGGCGTCCCAGCCGGGCATTTCCAAGCGCGCATCGTACCGTTCGCCGTGGTAGATGCCATCCTCCATCAGAGGCCCGTAGCCGACCTTCCAGGAGGGGTCGCTGACAATGACCACCTCGCTGCCATCTTCCAGCCAGATGTGCGCCTGGAGGATGAGGCGCGGATGGCCAAACCCAAAGGCCTTGATGTGTCGCCCGTTGCCCAGGATGACGGCCAGCGCGTTCTCAGCGCCGAGCATGTCGGTCACATCGTAAGTGGAATAGAGGGCTATCTTGTGAAAGTCGGTTTGGGGCGGATCAAGCACCCGGTCACCCACCTTTTTGCCGTTGAGGCGCAGCTCGTAGTAACCGAGTCCGCACACGTAGATGCGCGCCTGGCGCACCTGCGCGGGCAGCCGGAATTCTTTGCGAAGGTAGACCGGTCGCGCGTGGACGCCGGCGCTTAGCTCCTTGCCGAAGAGCAGGGGAAGCTTGGTTTGGAATTCCTCGCCGGCTTTCTTGCCGATCCAGCTCGCCCGCCACTCGTGGGGCTGCAAACCCGTCTCAAAGTACGCCGGCGCGCTCCACTGACTCGCCTTTCCCCGCTCGTCCCAATGGCGCACGCGCCAGAAGTACCGTCTGCGCGAGGCGAGCGGCGGGCCCTGATAGACCACATGGCATGTCTGGGCGCTGTCCACGCGTCCTGTGTCCCACACGTCCCCTATGCCGCGCTCCACATGGGCGGCCTCGCTGCTCACGATGAGTTGGTAGGCAAGCTGGCGTTGTCCGCGACGCACCGGCTCGACCACCCACGAAAACCGCGGACGTTGCACGTCGATGCCGATAGGATTGCAAAGGTACTCAAAGCGCAGGTCAAGCGGAGCTATAGGCTTCATCTTCTCCTCCTCTTGGTCTGTGGGCAACACTGTGCCGCAATATACGAACTTGTTGGCCTCCAGTCAATGGCAATTTTGGGCCGATCAAGGTTCTACCTGCGTTGGTCTTTGGTAGTTAACCACCTAGCTCTCTGCTGCAACCTCTAAGCCTCCTGGTGAGTATGTGAAAATGGCTATTGTGACACCCATAAGGGAGGTACGTATGGACAAGAGAGATGGACTGCAGAAAATTGCTTTTCTCGGCACCTACGTGCCCAGGCAGTGCGGCATCGCCACGTTTACCTATGACCTTTGCCACGCCATCGCCACCCAGTACCCAAAGACCGAGACGCTGATCGTGCCTGTCAACGACATCGAAAGTGGCTACGAGTACCCGCCCGAGGTGCGATTTGAGGTAGAGGAGCAGGACATCGACGACTACCATCGCGCTGCGGACTTTCTCAATTTCAGCAACTGCGACGTCGTCTCTCTGCAACACGAATTCGGCATTTTCGGCGGCGAAGCAGGCGCCCACATTCTTGCCCTGCTGCGCTCTCTGCACATGCCCGTGGTCACCACCCTGCACACTGTGTTACAGGAGCCAGAGGAAGATCAGTTCAGGGTAATGCGCGAGTTGGCTGCGCTTTCCGCCCGGCTGGTGGTCATGGGCCAAAAAGGGAGAGAGCTCCTGGAGAGAGTCTACCAGGTGCCACCGGAGAAGATCGACGTCATTCCGCATGGCATTCCGGACATGCCCTTTGTCGACCCCAACTTCTACAAGGACCAATTCGGCGTGGAGGGGAAATATGTCCTTCTCACCTTCGGTCTTATCTCGCCCAACAAGGGCATCGAGAACGTGCTCAAGGCTTTGCCCGACATCGTGGCGGCGGTTC
>JACIZP010000313.1 GCA_014359355.1 Calditrichota bacterium
CTGTGCGTGGCGCCAGGGCCGATTGTGTGAAAAACTGGTTGTTTGAAAAACTGCGTTTTCTTATATTATGCGCGTCCTGCCCAGTTGCTGCTGCGGCAGGGAGAGACTCCATCTGCGAGCATATTGAGAAGATGGAGGGCTAGACCTAATTGGTAAGGCAGCGGTCTTGAAAACCGCCGGGTGAAAACCCTTGGGGGTTCGAGTCCCTCGCCCTCCGCAGTAAAGGTCGCGACCATCAGGAGAGGTGCCGGAGATGGCTGAACGGGGCGGCCTGCTAAGCCGTTGTAGGGTGTATAACTCTACCGAGGGTTCGAATCCCTCCCTCTCCGCGAAGAACAGCAAGTGGGAGTGCATACAAACGTCAGTAGGTGACGGCTACAGACCGTGAGTTCTTTGACAACAGAGCAAGTGCGGGTACGCTTTGCCCCCAGTCCCACCGGTTTCCTCCATGTAGGCGGGTTGCGCACGGCCTTGTTCAATTTCCTCTTCGCGCGGCGACATGGCGGTGTCTTTGTGCTGCGTATCGAGGACACCGACCGCACGCGTTACGTTGAGGGTGCCACCGAAAACCTCATCGAGATGCTGCGCTGGGCAGGCTTAGAGCCCGATGAGGGGCCGGATGTGGGTGGTCCATATGGGCCTTATGTGCAAAGTCAGCGGTTGGAGATCTACCGTCAATATGCGCAGCAACTCCTGGACGCTGGCCACGCCTACTATGCCTTCGATGATCCGGCCAGTTTGGAAAAGATGCGCCAGACGTTGCGAGCGCAGGGCCGTTCCGATCAGCGCTATGACCGCGCCCACATGTGCAACAGCCTCACCCTGCCGGACGCGGAAGTGCGCCGGAGACTCAAGGCGGGTGAGCCGCACGTGGTCAGGCTGCTGGTGCCCGAGGATCGCGTGATCGCCTTCGACGATGTGGTCCGTGGGCGCGTGGAGATCCACAGCAGCGAGGTGGATGACCAGGTGTTGCTCAAGTCTGACGGCTATCCGACCTACCACTTGGCGAACGTGGTGGATGACCACCTGATGGCCATCACCCACGTCATTCGCGGGGAGGAGTGGCTGTCCAGCGTGCCCAAGCATGTGCTCCTGTACGAAGCCTTTGGCTGGCAAATGCCGGTGTTGGCCCACTTGCCGCTCATCTTCAATCCCGACGGCTCGAAGATGAGCAAGAGGGATATGGGCAAACCTGGCCAAGAGGGGCGGCGTTTCGACCCGGATGTGGCCACCTATCGCAACGGCGGGTACCTGCGCGAAGCGCTCATCAACTATTTGGCCCTCCTGGGCTGGAACCCGGGAGAAGGGGATGAGCGTCAGATTTTCACCCTTGAGGAGCTGATCCGTGAGTTTTCTCTGGAGCGGGTGAACAAAGCGCGGGCCATCTTTGACCTTACCAAGCTGCAGTGGATTAACGCTGAGCACATCAAGCGGCGCAGCGACGCCGAGCTGGCGGCGATGGTGAGGCCAGTGCTCGAGGCGCGCGGGATCAGTGGGGTCGACGAGGCGTACCTGCGACGCGTGGTTGCCCTCCTCAAGGAGCGGGTGCGCATCATCCCCGACTTTGTGGACCGCGGCTGGTACTTTTTCCGCGATCCGGAGAGCTACGAGGAGAAGGCGGTCAAGAAGTACTGGAGCGCAGACACGGCGGGCCTTGTGCGCGCGTTTGCCCAGGTGCTCGCGGACATCGATGTGTTCGAGAAGAGCCGCATTGAGGAGGCGGTGCGGACTACGGCCACCCGCTTGGGGGTAGGAGCAGAGAAGATCATCCACCCCGTGCGACTGGCGGTGTCGGGAGTCAGTGTGGGGCCTGGCTTGTTTGAGCTGCTCGAGGTTTTGGGCAAAGAGGTGGTGCTCCGGCGCATCCGGCAGGCAGTGCAGAGGTTGGGGTGAGTTTCCTCTGGGGAGTCGTCCAACGGTAGGACACATGACTCTGGATCATGGTATCGGGGTTCGAATCCCTGCTCCCCAGCAAGAGCCCGAGGCCAGGGTGCCCGTGACACAGAGGTGGGTGCGCAGCCGCGGTGAGCGGGCGCCCGTAGCTCAACTGGATAGAGCTTCTGACTTCGGATCAGAAGGTTGGGGGTTCGAGTCCCTCCGGGCGCGCCAGGAAGGGAGGAGGTATCAGGGTGCGATGAGCGGTCGCACCTTTTGCGTGCCTGGGAGCACCGGGGGCAAAAGTATTGACATTGTTGCTTTTTGTTTGTATATTGCCACGTCACGCAGCGGCGCGTTCGTCTAGTGGCCTAGGACGCCGGCCTCTCACGCCGGTAACACGGGTTCGACTCCCGTACGCGCTACTTGTCGCTCGCGCCCACGCTGAGCACCGATGAAGGCACAGTTCGGCGTGCGCGGGCGTGACTCCTCGTGAGCAGAGCACTGCAGAAATGGTTGCGCCCGTAGCTCAACTGGATAGAGCGCTTGGCTACGGACCAAGAGGCTGGGGGTTCGAGTCCCTCCGGGCGTACAGCGGCTGTACACGACGACGGTCATGGTGATGCACGACGGCGGCCACGAGACGTGGATGGAACAGGCCTTTCGCGAGGCAGAAAAGGCCTTAGCCAAGGGGGAAGTCCCCGTGGGCGCCGTAGTTGTGTATGAGGGCAGGGTCATTGGCCGAGGGCACAACTTGGTGGAGACGCTGCAAGATCCCACCGCCCACGCCGAGATCATCGCCCTGACTGCCGCCGCCAATTCCCTTGCCTCGTGGCGGCTGAACGACAGCGTGCTCTACGTCACCTTGGAGCCCTGCCCCATGTGCATGGGGGCGCTCCTGTTAGCGCGGGTCTCTGGCTTAGTCTACGGGGCGCGTGATCCGCGCTATGGCGCGTGCGGCTCAGTGGTCGACTTGGCCAGCCACAAGGAGCTGCACGCCGGCATCCACATTGTCGGCGAGGTGATGGCGGAGCGGAGCAGCGAGCTGCTCCGTCAGTTCTTTGCCAGTGTGCGAAAGAGGGCCCCTGTGGGGCAGGCATAGTCGCCAGCGCGTGCCACGGAGAGGTGCGAGAGCGGTTGAATCGGACGGTCTCGAAAACCGTTGTCCCCCTCCGGGGACCGTGGGTTCGAATCCCACCCTCTCCGCTCGAAAAGGACTGGTGATGAGCTTGGCATGTGCCCTGGGAGGCGTTGGAGAGGTGTCCGAGTGGTTGAAGGAGCACGCTTGGAAAGCGTGTGTACGAAAGTACCGCGGGTTCGAATCCCGCCCTCTCCGCTCAACAGGTACTGACAAGGCGACGTTGACGAGGAGCGGCGGTTGGCGATAGGCGGGGGGGCAGAGTTTTAGAGAGTGTGGGGCCGTAGCTCAGCTGGGAGAGCGGTACGTTCGCAACGTACAGGTCATGGGTTCGAATCCCATCGGCTCCACAAGGCTGTGCTAGACGGGGAGTTAGCGGTGCCCTGTAACCTGCAATCCGCTATAGCAGGGTCGAATTCCCACCCTGAGGTCCGCTCGCACTTGTCTACTTCCCCGGCAAGCGGTGTTGATAGCCCAAGTCCTGCGCAATAGATCCGTGCCAAACCCCGTCAGGACCGGAAGGTAGCAGCGGTAGGCACTTCGTCTATGTGCCGCAGGGGAGCTTGGCTGGAGCTGGCTGCCGGAAAGGGGCAGGCGCAGAGAGATCGATGGTGGGTGCACAGCCGCTGAGCTGACTCCCCAAGCTTGCCGGCGGAACGGTTCCTGTGCGGAGAGACGGATGTCCTACCTGGTGTTGGCCAGAAAATACCGGCCGATGCGCTTCGAGGAAGTAGTCGGCCAGCAACACGTCACAGCCACACTGCGCAATGCCATTAGCTCAGGACGACTGGCTAACGCCTACCTGTTCGCCGGGCCGCGCGGGGTGGGCAAGACCTCGGTGGCCCGCATCCTGGCCAAGGCGCTGAACTGCGACCAGGGACCTTCGCCTACCCCCTGCAATGAATGCTCCTCCTGCCGGGAAATTGCCGAAAGCCGCAGCTTGGACGTGCTCGAAATCGATGGGGCTTCCAACCGTGGCATCGACGAGGTGCGCAACCTGCGCGAGACGCTGCGCTATGCCGCTTCGCCCGGCAAGCACAAGATCTACATCATCGACGAAGTGCACATGTTGACCATGGAGGCCTTCAACGCCTTGCTGAAGACGCTTGAGGAGCCCCCGAAGCATGTGCTGTTCATCTTCGCCACCACCGAGCCCCGCCGCGTGCCGCCCACTATCCTCTCCCGTTGCCAGCGGTTCGACTTTAAGCGCATCGCTGCGCGGGACATTATCGCGCAACTGAAGACTATCTGCCAGGCAGAGGGCATCACCATCCCCGAGGAGGCGCTGCTGCTGATCGTGCAGAAAGCAGATGGCAGCATGCGCGATGCCGAGAGCATCTTGGACCAGTTGGTCGCTTATAGCGGCACCACGATCACCACCGAGCAGGTGTCCGACCTGTTGGGCATTATCGACCAAGACCTCTTTTTTGCCTGCTCGGCGCTCATCAGGGAGCACGACAGCAAAGCGGCGCTGGCCATGGCCGACAAGGTCTTTGCCGAGGGCTTGGACTTTGTTGAGTTCATGGTGGGCCTCGCAGAGCACCTCCGCAACATCCTCATCACCAAATCCCTGCACAGCACCGAGACGTTGGACGTCTCCGACAGCTTTGCCGAACGCTACAAGGCAGAGGCAGAAGGGTTTGCCGTCGAGGACCTCATGCGGCTCATCAAGATCGCCAGCGAGGCAGCGCAGAGCCTGACGCGCGTAGAGAACCCCCGCGTGCAGTTCGAACTGGCCTTGCTGCGCATGGTCAATTTGGACCGCACGGTGGACCTCGGCGAGCTCTTGAGCAGGCTGGATGAGGTAAAAAAAAAGGCTCCCACTGAGCGGCCTGCCCCCGCCAATGCCCGGACCGCACCGCCACCCACTGCGCCCAGAGTAGCCGACCGCGTCGATGCTCCTCCTGCACCGAAGGCCAGCCAGGTAGAGCTCGAACAGGTAAAGCAAGCGTGGCCGCAAGTGATCGAGGAGGTGCGGCGGCAGCGCATGGGCTTAGCAGTTACCCTGCAGGAAGGTGTGCCCTCCAAGGTCGAAGGCAACACGGTGGTCGTGGCCTTCCGCAGGGACAATGGCTTTCACATGCAGAGTGTGGAGCGGGGAAGAGGGTGCATCGAGGAAGCCCTGGCGCGCCAGGTGGGGCAAAGGCTGCGCATCAAGTGCGTGCGCGACGAGCAGGGCGTCCTGGGCGAGGCACCGCAGCGTCCACGTCCCTCGGCGCAGCAGCAACTGGAAGAGTTGGCGCAGAGCAATCCCGCGCTCAAGAAGCTGATGGAGCGCTTGGACACCGAGCTCCTCGAGTAGGAGCAAGGAGGAAGACTCATGCAGAAGATGGGCCTCGGCAGTCTGCTGAAGCAGGCGCAGAAGATGCAGGAGCAGATGCAGAAGGCACAGGAGGAGCTGGCCGCCTTGCGCGTGGAGGGGACAGCCGGTGGCGGCATGGTCAAGGCCGTGGTCACGGGCAAGTACGAAGTCGTCGAAATCAAGATCGACCCCGAGGTGGTCAACCCCGAGGACGTCGAGATGCTCGAGGACCTGATCGTCGCCGCGCTCAATCAGGCCTTCCAAAAGGTGCAGGAAAGGGCTGCCGAGGAGATGAGCAAGGTGACAGGCGGCTTAGGGTCCAATCTGTTGCCGGGGCTCATGTAGCGACCCCAGGGAGCGTTCTCTGTGCTATATCCTTCTGAGGCGGTAGAGAGGGCAATTACCCAGCTGTCGCAACTTCCGGGGATTGGCCGCAAGTCCGCGCAGCGCATCGTCTTCTATCTGCTAAAGTTGCCGGCAGAGGAGGTGCGCTTGCTGGCGGAGTCGCTGGTGAGGATCAAGGAGCGCGTGACTCGCTGCTCCATTTGCTGCAGCATCACCGAGCAGGACCCCTGTGCCATCTGCAGCGACCCCAAGCGCGACCAGCGGGTCATCTGCGTGGTTGAAGAGGCCAACGACGTGCTGGCCTTGGAGCGCACGCACGAATACCACGGCCTGTACCACGTGCTGGGAGGCGCACTTTCGCCTTTGGATGGCATTGGGCCGGAACACCTGAAAGTGAAGGAGCTCATTACCCGCTTGCACCCGCCTGTGGAGGAAGTCATCTTGGCGACCAACCCCAATGCCGAAGGTGAAGCAACCGCCCTCTACCTGCTCAAGCTCATCCAGCCCTTGGGCATCAAGGTGACCCGCATTGCGCGCGGCATCCCCATGGGCGTGGACCTGGAATACGCCGACGAGATTACCTTGACCAAAGCCTTGGAGGGAAGAACTGCGCTGTAGAGGGTAGGAGCGCATAGCTCACCGAATGAGAGTTTGTGGTAGGAGGACTGTGACGTGGCACGGATGATCGAAGTGCGCTGGCATGGACGAGGAGGACAAGGAGCTAAGACGGCGGCACAGCTCCTGGCCGAGGCGGCCATCGAGGAAGGAAGCTACGGCCAGGCCTTTCCCGAGTATGGCCCGGAGCGCACAGGAGCGCCAGTGCGGGCCTACACGCGGATTTCTGATGCCCCAATAATCCTCCATAGCCCGGTTAAGCGGCCGTCGATTGTGATGGTGCTTGACCAGACCCTTCTGGACACCGTGGACGTGACCGAGGGGATGCCCGAAGATGGCACCCTCATCGTCAACACGCCGCAGACGCCGGATCAAATCCGCAAGCGGCTGAATCTGACCGGGCGCAAGATCATCACCCTCAACGCCTCGCAGATTGCGCAAGAGACCATTGGCCGGCCCATTCCGAACACCGTCATGTTGGGCGCATTTCTGCGCGCTACCGGCATGTTGGAGTTGGACACGGTGGTGGCCGATATCGAACACAAGTTCGCCCGCAAATTCAGTCGGGAAATCAGCGAGGCGAACGTCAAAGCGATCAAGCGAGCGTATCAGGAGGT
>JACIZP010000314.1 GCA_014359355.1 Calditrichota bacterium
TTCGGGCGCCTCTACCGGTGGTGTCACCTCCTGCTCGCCACGCCACTTGAGGATGCGCTGCAGGATCCTCTTGAACGTCGGCGCGGCAACGTCGGCCGCGTAGTACTGGCCCTTGGGATCATCCACTACCACCAGGATACAAAACTCGGCCTTGCCGACTTCTGCCGGGTAGTAGCCGACGAAGGAGGAAAGATAGCGTTCCTCATGGCCTCGGCCTTGCGGTCTCACCTTGCGGGCAGTGCCTGTCTTGCCGGCGATCCGGTGCCCGGCTATCTGCGCCTTCCGCCCGGTACCGTGGTTCACCACATCGACAAGTATCTCGTTGAGCGTCTCCGCAGTGGACTGGGAGATGACGCGCCGCACCACCTGCGGCTCGCCAAGGCTAAGGTCCTCTTTGCCCTCGCGCACCGTCCCGAGCACCACTTTCGGCCGCATGAGTACGCCGCCATTTGCCACAGCAGCGTACGCCATGGCCACCTGCAGAGGCGTGACGGCAATCTCGTACCCGTAGCTCATGGCTGCAGGCGTGAAGGCGCTCCATTGGTTGAGATTGGGCAGGATGCCGCGCACCTCGCCCTTCAGCTCTATGCCCGTGGCCGTGCCAAAGCCGAAGTTGCGCTCGTAGCGGAGCAGAAGCTCGGGAGGGATCTTCAACCCGATCTTGGCAATCCCTATGTTGCTGGAGTTGACCAGCACTTCGCGCACAGTGAGCCAGCCGTAAGGTTCGTGGTCTTCGATGGTCTGGCCCAGGACTCGATAGCGCCCGTTCTCGCAGAAGACCGTCTCGTCAGGCGTGCGCAGATGCTCCTCAAGAACAAGGGCCATGGGCACGAGCTTCATAACCGAACCGAGCTCGTACGCATCGGTGATGGGCCGCAGCCGCCAGAGGTCAGGATGTGCCTTGGTCCCTTCGCTGGGGTCGAAGAGGGGCGCGCACGCCAAGGCGAGGACGTGCCCGCTCTGAGGCTCCACCACTACTGCGCACGCCGCAGCCGCGTCGAATTGGCGCAAGGCTTCGACCAGCTCCTCCTCGCAGATGCGCTGCACCACCCGGTGGATGGTCAGGATGAGCGTCTCCCCTGGCACAGGGTCGACCTGCGGTGCGCCCGGCATGCGGAAGACGCGCCCTTGAGCATCAAGGTGGAGGTAGGCGAGCCCGGGTTTGCCGTGCAGACGATCGTCCCAGGCATACTCGATACCGGCCAGCCCGCGGTTGTCCACGTCGGTGAAGCCCAACAGATGACAGGCGGTGGTGCCGAAGGGGTAGGCACGGCGCCACTCATCGACGACGCGCACCTGGAGGAGCCCAAGGCTGCGGACGCGGTCGCCCACCTCAGCCGACAGCCTCCGGCCCAGCCAGACAAAGGAGCCGCCCCGTGCCAATTTGGCCTGCAGGGCATCTGGTGATTGGCCCAAGACGGGCCCGAGCTGCCGCACCACCAGCCCAGGGTTGCCGCTCTGGCGCAAGTCATAGCCCACCGAGACCGCCGGCTTGTTGATGACCAAGCGTACACCCTCGCGGTCGAGTATCTCGCCACGCCTCGGCTCCAACTTGCTCAGCCGGACGATCGGCATCTTCTGTCTGTAGGCCTCAGGTCTGATGAGTTGCACCTCCACCAGCCGGCCGGCCACCATCACCAACGCCAGCGTCACCAGCCAGCCAAAGCGCACACAACTGACGATGTCCTCGCACCTCTCCTGTTTTGTCACGTGCCTCAGCACCACACGCACCTTTCGGCCACATTACCAAGAGAGAGGCAACCAGGACCATGACCTACCATCAGCCCTATTCTGCACCTTATCGCCCGCTGCTCTGCCGCTCATCTTCCTCGATCAAGGGGCGCAGACCGGACGGCACCACCAGGTTGCGCCTACCGTAGAAACCGAGGTTGAGCTCGCGTGCCACCTGCCCGGTGATGTGATCAAAGCTCACCAGCTTTCCCCTGATCTCTTCAAGCTGCGCCACTTCTTTGCTGAGGACTGCCAGCCGCTTCTCGTGCGAGGCAATCTGCCGCATGAGCTCCTGGGCGTGGACCAACTGCCAGACGTACAAAATGACCGCAGCACAGCACAACACCACAAGGGCAAACAAGCGCGCCACCCTGCGCCGCTGCTGCTGCAGCCGTTGCCGCGCAATCCGTGAACCGGGGGAAGCATAGCGTCGCGTGCGTGTGGCGATGAGCATGGCCGCAGATCCTGACTTCTCAAGAGAACTCCTTGCCGCCTTCCTGCCTAGGGAAGACGCTCAGCCGCCCGCAGCTTTGCCCCCCTGCTTCGCGGATTCCGTCGCCTCTCCTCAACCGACGGCACCAATGGCCGCCTGGTGAGCACCCGCATGGTCGGCTGCCTGCCACAGACGCACCTCGGCAGCGAGGGCGGGCAAATGCACCCCTTCTGCTGCTCGAGGAGAAAGGTCTTGACAATCCGATCGCTGATGGACTCGTAGGACAGCACCACCACGCGCCCTCCCGCTGTGAGGAGACTGGGAACCTGCTCCAAAGCCTCGCCCAAGGCCTCGTGCTCGCGATTGACCGCCATGCGCAACGCCTGAAAGCAACGCGATAGCGTCTTCACCTGGTGCGGACCGCGCACGGTGGCGCGAATGATCGCCGCCAATTGGGTCGTGCTGCGAATGGGTTCCCTCTGTCTGGCGCGCACAATGGCAGCGGCGATGCGCCGGGCGTGCCGCTCCTCACCCAACGTGCGCAGAAGGGACGCCAGCTCTTCCTCGGAGCTGCGCGCGATGATGGTCTCGGCGGTAGTGGGATGACTGGTGTCCATGCGCATGTCCAACGGCCCCTCGAAGCGATAAGAGAAGCCCCGCGCTGCGGTATCCAGCTGGTAACTGCTCACCCCGAGGTCGAAGAGGATGCCGTCGACCCGGTCGATGCCCAGCTCGGCAAGCACCCGTCCCACGTCACGAAAGTTGCCCTGTCGCAAGATGACCTGCGAGCCGAACTGCCGGAGCGCTTCCTGCGCAGCTGCCAGGGCTGCCCCATCCAAGTCAATCCCCACCACACGTACCCCAGGGCCGAGCCTCGGCAGCAAGATGCGCTCATACCCGCCGCCGCCTATGGTCGCATCGACGTACACACCCTGCGGCCGCGGCAGCCAGTAGCGCGCCACTGCCTCAACAAGTACAGGCTCATGGAATATCACGGGCAGATGAACGACCTCATGCCCTCTCTTCAGTCGGCGCGGGCCCGTTCCCCAGTTCCGGAGCCCCTCTGGCCTGCGCCAGATTGCCGAACATCTCCGCGAACTCTTGCTCCACCTCCTGAATCGCTTGCTGGAGCAAGCTCGGGTTCCATACTTCCAGGTGGTCCACTACCCCACCGACAATCGCCTCATCTTCAATGTGGGCATGTTCGCGCAAGTTCGCAGGAAGAGCTATTCTCCCCTGCGGATCGAACTGCACCAGCATGCTGGGCATCGCCCACCGACGATTGAAGCGATACTTCTGCTTGAGATTGCCCCATTGGCTCTCGAACAACTTGGTGAGACGCGCCCATTCATCCAGAGGATAGGCATAAATGCACGGCTCGATGCCCTGCATCAGAATCAAGCCGTCCCGGGACTCAACCGAAAGGAGCGCACGGAACTTGGCGGGGATGCTGATGCGACCCTTCTGGTCGACGGCAACCTTGCTGTAGCCCTGGAATTCGGTGTAAAGCGACTGCGAAGGGTCCAGTGTCTGCACGATCGGCATGGTGCGCGCCCACGGAGTGGTATGAATTCCCAATTCTTCCTAACTCTGGCCAAATATATGCAAAAGTTCCCAAGGTGTCAAGCAAAATCTCGCGTTTTCTGCAAGAATTCGCGAAAACTCCTGTCCAGTTTTTGGTCACTTGCTTGGCCAATGGACCACCCGTCCAGGATTGGGCTCGCGCAACGAGCGCGTCTGTGCCGGCACCATGTCTCACCGACTCGCCCGGTGCGGCGGAATTCAAGAGGCTGTTCTTCCTGCACCTTCCCCCTCCGCAAAGTCAAGGTGCTGGAGGTAACAAATGCATCAATTGGCCCGCTTTCCGCTTGGCGGCGTGTTGGCCCCAATTTTGCCCCACAGGTGGCAAAGCATTCAGCATGAGCGTTTTCAGCACGTTTTCACCGGGAGGTGGTCAAAGAAAGCGAACGTCTGTCTCACAGTGAAACGGACCAGGCCGCGCCCACCGGCACGGGAGGCGCCTGGGCACCAAGAGCGGTCAGGATCGAATTGCATGGACGAAACGAGTGGCAAAGGAGAGCTATCCATCATGCGCAGAGGGCGGTCGTGGGCACGATTGGTCTTGACAGCCGGCTTGCTATTCACATTGCTGGCAACACAGGGCTTGGCCCAAACACGCATCATGCTCGTCGGCAACTCCATCACCGATGGCAGATACGGCAGCTCCGACGGACTGGGATTTCGCAATGACCTCTATGCACGGCTGCGGGATGCCGGGCTGAGCTTCGACTTCGTCGGTGGCACAGGCACTCCCCCGTACGAGGGCTACTTCTTTCCAGGCGCCCGCATAGAGGAATTTTACATTGGTGGCCTTGGCACCGGCGCCCGCGACATCGCGCCCGACATGAACAACTACGCCCCCGAGTACATTCTCCTGCACCTCGGCACCAACAACATAAGCAACACCGAAACGGCGGCCCCCTATTCCAACGACCACGGTCAGACTTTCCTCAATACGGCCTCGGGAAAACTGGCCGAACTGCTTGCCTACCTGGCCCGCTGGAAGAGCGGAGCGTACGGCTCCAGCCTGAAAAAGATTGTGCTCTGCAAGATTATCCCA
>JACIZP010000315.1 GCA_014359355.1 Calditrichota bacterium
TCCGGCGGTTTCCGCTCAACGACAAGGAAAACTGCCTGTACGCCAAGGATGTCATCTCTTTGGCACGGGAAAAGGGCTATTTCAGCGGCAAGGACGAGGAGTTCAGCTTTGCCGAGGCCTATGCCCCTCCTGACTTTAGCGCGCTGCGCTTCTGCGAGGCGCGCGTGTGGAGCTTTTTCCGGCGTGCTGCCCCTTCGCAGCATTTTGCGCTGGACTATGTGCGCGGCGATGTGAGCGCCGAGCCGCTGCCGCTGTGGATCAAGCCCGACAAGAAGCTCAGTGTGCGCGACGTCATGGAGCTCATGCGCGACCACTTTGAGCGGACCGAGTTCGACCTCTCCGTGGGGGTGGGCGCAGGGCCTTTCGGTCTGCCCTACCGCTGGCGCCCGCTCACCTGGATGGTCGACAGCGTTCGCTACTTCAACGAGCGGGCCATCTCCACCCAACAGACCGGCTTCTCCTTCATCGCGCAGGCACGCTCCTGGCTGCCTAACCCCATAGGCGGCGTGTTCTGGTTCGGCGTAGACGACACCTACAGCACCGTCTACGTTCCCATCTACTGCGGCATCACCGAAGTGCCAAAAAGCTACGCGGTGGGCACAGGCTCCTTTGACCAGTTCAGCTGGGACTCTGCCTTCTGGGTGTTCAACTTTGTCGCCAACTATGCCTACTCCCGCTACTGCGACATGATCCAGGACATTCAAAAGGTGCAGCGGGAACTGGAGGGCAAGTTCCTTGCGGCACAGCCGGAAGTGGAAAAAGCAGCGCTGGCCCTGTACCAGACTTCGCCGCGACTGGCGGTCGACTACTTGACCCAGTACTCGGTGCGCGAAGCCGAGGCGACCGTAGCGCGCTGGAAAAAGTTGGGCGAATTCCTCATCTACAAATACCTGGACGGCAACGTCAAGGACGAGCTCGGGCATGTGAAGCATCCTGGCTATCCGGAGAGCTGGTACCGGCAGATCGTGCGCGACAGCGGCGATCGCTATCGCGTGCCAAAGTGAGCGGTTGCCACCAAGGAGCAATGCGGAGGACACATGAGCAAGATTTCCGTCACCCACAATCCTCCTCCAGAGACCTTGGAGAAGCTGGGCGTGAAAGAGTGGCCCATCTGGACGAAGGAGGCCTCGGAGTTTCCGTGGTTCTACGACGAGCAAGAGACCTGCTACTTTCTCGAAGGCGAGGTGACCGTCACCCCCGAAGGCGAAGAGCCGGTGAAGATTGGCAAGGGAGATCTGGTTGTCTTCCCGCAAGGGATGTCGTGCACCTGGAAGATCCACAAGGACGTGCGCAAGCACTACCGCTTCGGATGAACTCGCCACGCACTATGCCGATCGGCTCTTGAACGAGTTTGCAAAGAATTGACCGGCTCGCCCTTAGCCAGCCGGTAAGGCCGCCTTCGAGGCCGCTTGGTGCAAGTCCTCGCGCGGCCGGTGGAATAGGGCTTTCGCTCCATGCGAAGTAGGTCTCGGCACAAACGGCGACCTCAGGGCGTGAGTCGGCCACATCCGCAGAAGAGATGGCCATGAGCGCAGAGCGCCTTCCAATCTACCTCGACTACAACGCGACCACCCCCATCGACCCGGCGGTGGCGCAAGCGATGCTGCCGTACATCCAGCGCCACTTTGGCAATCCATCCAGCGCCCATGCCTACGGAGTAGCGGCAAAGAAGGGCGTCGAACGCGCCCGGGCACAGGTAGCCGCCATGCTCGGCTGCCGGGCAGAAGAGATCATCTTCACCTCCGGCGGCACAGAATCCAACAACATGGCCATCCTCGGCGCGGCCTACGCCTACCGGCAGAAGGGAAACCATATCATCACCTCGCAGGTGGAACACCCGGCAGTGATCGAGGTCTGCCGGTTCTTGGAGAGCCAGGGCTTTACGGTCACCTATCTGCCGGTGGACGAGTACGGCCTAGTGGATGCGGCGCAGGTCGAGCAGGCCATTACACCGCAGACCGTGCTAGTGACCATCATGCATGCCAACAACGAGGTGGGCACCATAGAGCCGATTGCAGCCATCGCGGAGGTCGCCCATCGCCACGGCGTGCTGGTGCATAGCGATTGCGCGCAATCCGTGGGCAAGATCCCCGTGAAGGTCGACGAGCTGGGAGTGGACCTCTTGTCCGTGGCTGGCCACAAGTTGTACGCGCCTAAAGGAGTGGGCGCCCTCTATGTGCGCACCGGCGTCGACCTTGCCAAGTTCATGCACGGCGCCGGGCAGGAGCTGAATCGCCGACCAGGCACGGAGAATGTGGTGCAGATCGTGGGGCTCGGCGAGGCGTGCGCCTTGGTGGAGCAGCATCTGCCGACCTACGCGGCACACATGCGGGCCATGCGCGACCGATTGGAGAAGGAGCTCGCCGAGCACGTGCCGCAGCTGCGCGTCAACGGCCATCCTGAGCAGCGCTTGCCCAACACGGCAAGCATCAGCTTTCCTGGTCTTGAAGCAAATACCATCCTGGCGGAGCTCACAGGGGTGGCAGCTTCGGCTGGCGCGGCCTGCCACAGCGACAGCGTGGAGATCTCTCACGTGCTGCGCGCCATGGGCGTGCCCACTGACTATGCTATGGGGACCATCCGTTTCTCCACCGGACGTTACACCACCGCGGCGGAAATCGACCAGGCGGTGGAACAAGTGGTGTCGGTAGTGGAACGGCTCTCAGCGCGCACACCCGTGGTAGTCTCTGCTGGCGAAGAGGTACGCCTGACTCACTTCACCCATGGGCTGGGGTGCGCCTGCAAGCTCCGGCCACAGCTCTTAGAGCACGTGCTGCGCAGCATGCCTCTGCCGACCGATCCCAACGTGCTGGTCGGCCCGGAGACTTCTGACGATGCCGCGGTGTACAAGATCGACGAGCACACCGCGGTGGTGCAGACCGTCGACTTTTTCACCCCGGTAGTGGACGACCCCTTCCAGTTCGGAGCGATCGCCGCGGCCAATTCCCTGAGCGACATCTACGCGATGGGGGCCAGGCCGCTCTTTGCCCTCAATGTGGTGGGCTTTCCCAGCAATCGCTTGCCGTTACAAGTGCTGCAGGACATCCTGCGCGGGGCCTCCTCAGTGGCCGAGGAGGCGGGGATCGCCATCATCGGGGGGCACACCGTGGACGACACCGAACCGAAATTCGGCTTGGCCGTGACTGGGGTGGTGGACCCCCACGCGGTCGTCACCAACCGCGGCGCAAGAGCTGGTGACGTCCTCATTCTGACCAAGCCCTTGGGCACCGGCATCCTCTCGACGGCGCTGAAACAGGGACTCTTGTCCAAGGACCAGGCCGAGTTGCTCTACCGCACCATGGTGGAACTGAATCGAGCGGCCGCCGAAGCCATGAGAGCCGTGGGCGTGCATGCCTGCACCGACGTCACGGGCTTCGGGTTGCTGGGCCACCTCTTGGAGATGATGAACGGCTCGCAGACATCGGCTGAGCTCCTTGCCGCGGAAGTTCCCCTCTTGCCCGGGGTAGTGGAGCTGGCCACCGCCGGCGTGGTGCCAGGCGGGAGCAAGGACAATGCTCGCTTCACCGCGCCGCAGGTGAGCTATGCTTCACATGTCTCCCAGATCCAGCGGTTTGTGCTCAACGATGCTCAGACCTCGGGTGGGCTGCTCATCGCCGTACCTGAAGCGGATGCGAAGCGCCTGCTGGAAGAGCTCCGCCAACGCGGTGTGGCGGCGGCCGCCATCGTGGGAAGGGTCCGCGAGCGGGGAGAGGGCGCCGTTATTGCAGTGCAATGAGATGAGCGCAGAGAATTCCTGCCCACAACCTCGCAATGCGAGGGCCAGCACCGGATCTGGCGCGCGGCTTTCTGCGGAGCAGGTGGCCGGTTTTCAGCAGCTCATCCTGAGCTACTATCGCCGCCACGGCCGCGATCTACCCTGGCGACGAACCACGGATCCCTACCACATCCTGGTCTCCGAGGTGATGCTGCAGCAGACCCAGGTGGAGCGCGTGCTGCGCATCTATCCGAAGTTCATCGCCCGGTTTCCTTCGCTGCACGCCTTGGCCGGCGCCACGGTTGCTGCCGTGGTGGCTGCCTGGCAGGGGTTAGGCTACAACAGGCGGGCGCTCGCCCTGCACCGTGCGGCTCAATTGCTCGTGCAAGACCACGGCGGAGCACTCCCCCGCGACGAGGCCCTGCTGGCGACCTTGCCGGGCATAGGACCGGCGACCGCAGCTTCCATCTGCGCCTTTGCGTTCAACATGCCGACGGTCTTTGTCGAGACTAACATCCGCACCGTGTTCATCCATTTCTTCTTCCCGCTGAAAGAGAAGGTGCCGGATACGGAGATACTTCCTTTGGTCGCTGCCACGCTGGAGAGAACTAACCCCCGCCTCTGGTATTCTGCGCTGATGGATTACGGAGTGATGCTCAAGAAGACGACGGGCAACCTCTCTCGGCGCAGTGCATCGTATCGACCACAGAGCCGCTTTGCCGGCTCCGATCGCCAGGTGCGGGGCCAAGTGCTGCGTTTGCTTCTCGCCGGTCAGCAGTTGACGGTAGTAGACCTCGCCGCTGCGTTGCAGCAGCCGGAGGAGCGTGTGGCACGCATCGCCGACGCTTTAGTGCACGAGGGATTCGCCGCACGGGAGGATGGTCGGCTCCGCCTACGCTGACTGCGAGGCTGCGCACGCGCGCTGACCTTGCAAGAGCCAGGTTCGAGGAAACTTGGAATCAATAGGGAGGGTTCGGCCATGTACAGAGACATAGCTGCTCGGTTCTGGATCGCGAACGCATGGAGAGCCTGGGCAGGACGAGCAGGCATAGCAGTTCTGGTCACCTCAGGCCTGCTGAGCGGCTGCGCGGCCCTCAAGACCATCGGCGTCAAGGAGCCCACCGCAGCAGTAAAAGGGGTGCGTCTGACCTCCCTTTCCTTCGAGCAACTGGGCCTGGCCGTTCAGGTTGGCGTGCAAAACCCGAATGCAGTGGCGCTGACCTTGGCTGGGTACGACTACCAGCTCAAATTGGGGGGAACGCCCCTTTTCTCTGGCACTCAGGAACAGGCAGTGACCGTGCAGCGCAACGCAGAAAGCGTAGTGGAGATCCCAGTCGCGCTGCGCTTCGCCGAGCTCTTTGACGCGCTGCAGAACCTGCGCACGCAGGACAGCACTGACTTGGGAGTAACCGCGAACCTGTGGTGTGACCTCCCGGTTCTCGGGCGCAAGAAGCTACCCATCAGCGTGAGCCACCGCGTTCCGCTGCTCAAACTACCGGCGCTGACGGTTGAAGGCCTCACCGCCAAGATGGTCGGGCTAACCAGCGCCGAAATAGGGCTCCGCGTGCGCGTGCGCAACCCCAACGCGCTGGGGTTCAACATCAACCAGCTCAGCTATGCGCTCACTCTGCACGACAAGGTCCCGGCCAACGGCGTGCTCCAGAATCTCCAGCTCCCCGCGCACGGGACGGCCGACTTTACCGTACCGGTCACTGTAGACCTCGTCAAAGTGGGGCAAGCACTCTTCTCGGCCTTGACCTCAAAACAGCCGGTCAAGTACGACCTGAAGGCGGACCTGGTGATGGGCACCGGCCTCGATCTCTTGCGCGAGGCTGCACTGCACCTCAGCCACAGCGGCCAAATCGCGCCCTGAAGGCAGGCAGAACCGAGGTGCAGCAGTCCCCAAGCCCAGACAAAGGATCGAGATCCAGGCGAGAGGTGAGCCCGCCACCAGGGCTGTTTGGACTCATCGCGCCTTGCTACGACCTGCTCAACCGCCTCATCTCTTTTGGGCAGGACAAAGGCTGGCGTCGTGCGGCAGCCACCTGGTGCGGACCGTTGGCCGAGTTTGGGGTGCTGGACATCGCCACCGGCACAGGTGACCAACTGCTGGCACTGGCCAGGATGGGTAGCCCGCCCCGCTCTCTCGTCGGCATCGACGCGGCAAAGGACATGCTGGGGCGCGGCAGGCGAAAGTTGAACGCCCTCAGGCCGCCTGTCCGCGCTCACTTCTCTCAGGCAGAAGCTCACAGCCTGCCGTTCAAAGAGCGCTCATTTGGCGCGGTAACCATGTCCTTTGCCATTCGCAACTTTGCCGATCGCCTGCAGGCTCTGTGTGAAGCGCGGCGCGTGCTGGTGCCAGGCGGCCGGCTGGTCGTCCTCGAGGCCGGAGTGCCTGAGAAGCCGGCCCTGCGCCTGCTCTTCCTGGTCTATTGCCGCTACGTCATGCCCAACCTTGCCGGGCTGCTTTCCGGGCAGCGCCGCGCCTACCGCTACCTGTGCGACTCCATTTTCTGCTTCCCTCGCCCGCAGGAGTTCTGCCGGCTCCTCGCCCAGGCCGGGTTCACAGTGCTGCACATGGAGAACCTGGCCTTTGGCGCGGCGAAGATTTTCGTCGCCACTGGTGCGGCTATGCCCGATGCCCAAGCAGACGGTTTTTCCCCTTGACAATCAACATAGATTTTGCTAAAATCAAAACCTTGCGTGGGCACGCTGACTCGTGGCAGCTGCTAACCCCTTCTTGCGGGGAGGCATTTACACCAAAGCTGCCGAATGGCCTGCGGAGAGACGGCTGGCGATTGCCGCAGGGAAGGAGCGAACCTGGGCCCAGGCAAGGAGCTGGGCACAGAGAGTGCCAACGCGGGAAGTGAATGCGGCGCCAGCAGCGGTTCTTTTCCCTGGCCGAGGCGAGGCAATTCCGCTCGCCTCCCGCACGAAGGCGTAGAGAAAATCAGCATGAAGATCAAGATTCTCACCACAGGCGGCACCATCGACAAGATCTACTTCGACCGGAAGAGCGAGTTCCAGGTGGGCGACCCCCAGATCGCCGAGGTCCTGAAAGAGGCTAACGTGGTGCTGGAGTATGAGATCGAACAGCTCATGCGCAAGGATAGCCTCGACATGACGGAAGAGGACCGCCAGCTCATCCGGGAAGCGATTGTGCGCGACACCACCCACCGCCACTTCGTCATCACCCATGGCACCGACACGATGATCGAAACGGCACGCGTGTTACGGGGGATCCCGGGCAAGGTCATTGTTCTCACCGGCGCGATGCAGCCCGCGCGCTTCCGCCTCACCGACGCCGTGTTCAACATTGGCTGCGCCATCATGGCCGTGCAGACTCTCCCCGAGGGCGTCTACATCGCCATGAACGGACGGCTGTTTCGTCCCGAGAACACCGTCAAGAACGTTGAGCTGAACCGCTTTGAAGAACTGCCACCTGCTCCCTCTCTTCAATCCGAGGGAGGAGACTGTTAGCAACAACAAAGGAGGAATGGCGTATGCGGATTCTCATCTTCGATGACTATGAGCAGTTGAGCAAGTGGGTGGCCTATTATGTGGCCAGCAAGATCAATCACGCCAAACCGACCAAGCGGAAACCGTTCGTCTTGGGTCTGCCTACCGGTTCGTCACCCATCGGCACCTACCGGCACTTGGTGCAGCTGCACAAGGAGGGCAAGGTCTCGTTCAAGAACGTGATCACCTTCAACATGGATGAGTACGTCGGGCTCCCTGAGGACCATCCGCAGAGCTACCACCGGTTCATGTACGAGCACCTTTTCGACCACATCGACATCCCCCGCGGCAACATCAACATCCTCAACGGCAACGCGCCGGACCTCCAAAAGGAGTGCGACGCGTACGAGGCCAAGATCCAGCGCGTAGGGGGCATCGACCTCTTCTTGGGCGGCATCGGGCCGGACGGCCACATCGCTTTCAACGAGCCCGGCTCGTCGCTGAGCTCGCGCACCCGCATCAAGACGCTGACCCTGGACACCAGGAAGGCGAACGCCCGCTTCTTCGACAACGACGTGACCAAGGTCCCGAAGACGGCGCTGACCGTCGGCGTCAAGACGGTGATGGACGCCCGCGAGGTGTTGATCATCGTCAGCGGCTATGCCAAGGCGCGGGCCTTGCGCATGGCCGTGGAAGAGGGCGTCAACCACATGTGGACCGTCTCCATGTTGCAACTGCACCCCCATGGCATCATCGCCTGCGACGAGGAAGCGACCATGGAGCTGCGCGTGGGCACCGTCAAGTACTTCCGCGACATCGAGGCGCAGGCGCTGGCTACCTTGCCTGAGTTGTAGAGGGTCCGGCCATGGCCTATCGCAAGCTCTCCGCCGCCGAGATTCGCCTCTTGGAGAAGCAAGGCTGCCGCGCCCAGGACTGGGGCACCGTGGAGGTGGCGCCCGATTTTGACCCGCGCCGCGTGCAGCAGACCACCTTTGCCGGACGCGTGCGCTTGGGTGCCTTCCGCGACTGGCTCGACCTGCATGAAGGCGTACGCAAGCCCTGCGGGGTTTATCGCTCCTCGCTGCAGGATTGCACCATCGGCGAGGACTGCTACATCGCCGACGTGCGCAGCTTGGCCCGCTATGACGTAGCCGACCGGGTGGCCATCGAGAACGTGGGCTGCCTCGTGGTCACCGGCGAGACCACCTTTGGCAACGGCGTGCGCATCGAGGTGCTCAACGAGGCAGGCGGTCGGGAAAAGCCGCTGTTCCAAGGAATCACCGCCCAGATTGCCTACCTCATCGTCACCTACCGCCATAACCACGAGCTGATTGCCAAGCTGTACGAGCTTGTCGACCAGGAAGTGGCCGCAACCAAGTCCGACCGCGGCGCCGTCGGCGAAGGTGCCCGCATCACCGACTGCGTCACCATCCGCAACGTGGCCATTGGCCCGCATGCGCGAATCTCGGGCGCCTTGCTCCTCGAAGAAGGAACCATAGCGAGCAACGAGCATGACCCGATTCTCATCGGCCAAGGGGTCATTGCCAAAAAGTTCATCGCCCTCTCCGGCGCACACATTGACGGTTCGGCAATCGTGGACAAGTGCATTGTGGGCCAGGGCGTGCGCATCGGCAAGCAGTTCTCGGCGGAGAACTCCGGGTTTTTCGCCAACTGCGAGTGCTTCCACGGCGAGGCGGTGAGCGTCTTCGCCGGCCCGTATACCGTCACCCATCACAAGTCCACCCTGCTCATCGCCGGCATGTTTTCCTTCTACAACGCTGGCAGCGGCTCGAACCAGAGCAACCACATGTACAAGTTGGGCCCTGTCCACCAGGGCATTTTGGGACGGGGCGCAAAAACAGGCTCTTTCTCCTACATGATGTGGCCCTGCCGCGTGGGCGCCTTTACCGGCGTCATCGGCAAGCACTATGCGAACTTTGACACGTCCGAGTTCCCCTTCTCCTACATCTTGGAGGCAGAGGGAAAGAGCGTGCTCATGCCCGCCATGAACCTGTGCACGGTGGGCACACGGCGCGACAGTGCCAAGTGGCCCCGCCGCGACCGGCGCCGCGACCCGGACAAACGCGACCTCATCAACTTTGCCCTGTTCAGTCCGTACACCGTTGGTCGCATCCTTCTGGGGATCGAACGGCTGGCAGAACTTGAGGCAACAGTGCCACCAGACCAGCCGTTCGCCCAGTACGCGGGCGTGCACATCAAGCGCGCCAAGATACGGCCTGCGATAGAACAGTACGAAATGGCGGTGCGCATCTACTTAGGCGAAGAGCTCGCCAAGCGTCTCGAGGCTCATCGCGACGCCCGCTCCTATCGGGAACTACTCGCCGCCCTGCACAGGCCCCAGCCCGAGGCCACCGGCCGGTGGATTGACATGGCCGGGATGCTCGCCCCGCGACAGACCGTGGAGCAGCTCATCGCCGCGGTCACTGCCGGCCAAGTCCGCAACCTGGAAGAGCTGCGCACCCGCCTCAAGGCCCTGCACGAAGACTATGAGGGCCTCGCCTGGGGTTGGTGCATCGACATCATCGAGAAGAGGTCAGGCACCGCCTTCACCCGCCTCAGCAAGGCGCAGGTCATCGATCTCCTACGCCAGTGGCAGGAAAGCGTGGCGCGCTTCAACGCCCTGGTACTGGAAGATGCGCGCAAAGAGTTCTCCGAGCGCAGCCGCATCGGTTATGGCCTGGACGGCAGCGTGGACGAACGCGATCGCGACTTTGAGGCCGTGATCGGCAAGTACGAGGAAAACAAGTTCGTCAAAGAGGTGGAAGCAGAGACGGCGACCGTGCAGCAACGTGCCGCCGAGCTCATCCCCTTTGTCGAGGCACTCCCGGAGGGAAATGCATGAACGCTCGTGTGCCCATCCATGTGGACGACCTCTGCCTCAAGGCGATTGACTTGTGGACGAACAGGTGGCTCCTGCTCACTTCCGGGGATTTTCGGGCCGGCCACTTTAACTGCATGACCGTAGCCTGGGGCAGCATCGGTCAAATGTGGGACAGACCCTTCGTGCAAGTGGTAGTGAGGCCTTCTCGCTACACCTACGGGTTCATGGAGCGCTACCCCACCTTCACCTTGTGCGCCTTTCCCGAGGCATACCGGGGAGCCCTCGAATTGCTCGGCAGCAAATCCGGGCGCGACGGTGACAAGATCGCCGAGGCAGGGTTGACGCCGCAGCCCGCCATTGTGGTGGCCGCTCCATGCTACGCCGAGGCCGACTTGGTCCTCGAATGCCGCAAAATGTACTGGGACGACTTGGCGCCTGAACACTTCGGCGACGCCGGGATTGCCTCGCTCTACCCTCGGGGCGACTATCACCGCGTCTATTTTGGCGAGATCCTCGCCGTGAGCGGCAGCCCCGACTATCGCGCCTGCAAGGCGAAATGAGCGAGGTCCAAGGCGTAAAGAGCGGAGGGCTACCCGCATGAACGACTTCAAGGGCAAGGTCGCCATCGTCACGGGTGGAACCGGGGGACTGGGACAACATGTGACACGAGCCTTCCTGCAACAGGGGGCTACCGTCGTCGTGCCATACAGGGAGGAAACGTCATTCGCCGCGCTGCAGGAGGCTCTCGGCGAGCTGAGCCAGGCCGTGTGTGGGCTGCAGGCCGACCTGCTCGAAGAGCCGAGTGTAGCCAAGATGGTGGAGGAGGTCGTCCGGCGGTTCCGGCGCATCGACGTGCTCGTGCACCTGGTGGGTGGGTTCTTAGGCGGGGTGCCGGTCGCAGAAACCACCCTGGCCCAATGGGAGCAGATGATGCGGCTCAATGTCCTCTCCACCTTCCTCTGCTGCCGGCAGGTCGTGCCGGTGATGGTCCGCCAGGGCTCCGGCAAGATCGTTACGGTTGGCGCGCAGGCGGGCTTGCAGGGCCGGGCTAAGGTTGCCGCCTACGCCGCGGCCAAAGCGGCCGTGCTCAATTTCACCCAGTCGCTGGCCGCGGAAGTGAAGAAGCAGCACATCAACGTCAATGCCGTGGTGCCCAGCACCATCGACACGCCTGCCAACCGTGCCGCCATGCCGGATGCCGACTACTCCCAGTGGGTGAGCCCCCAATCGTTAGCGCAGGTGATTCTCTTCTTGGCCTCCGATGCGGCACGGGACATACACGGGGCGATCGTTCCGGTGTTTGGCTAAGAACCGCGGGATGATGAAGGGCCTTTGCGAACCACGAGCGGGAGTTGTTTGTGGCAAGTGGCACCCGCAACGGTCTCCATGCTCAAGCCGAATAACCGCTGGCCCCCGCGTGTCAGCGTGCAGAGGGGAATCAAGCAGACTCCTGATGGAGATCCTCTTCTTTGGCGTGGTCCTGGGAGCATGCGGGTGAGCGGCCGCCGGGCCAAGGCCCGAGGGCCCTCCCGAAAACCCCAACCGCAAGCTTGCCCACCTCCGCCCGCCACTCTTGCTGCCCGCGGACCTTGGGTGCGCCTATTGAGCCCAACGGCTTGGCGTTAACCTACGTGCGCGTCAGCGCCCGTCGGGTTCAACGCCATGTTCGGCGGCAGCTCGCTGGCGTGCCGCTCGTACCACTGCAACAAAGATTGAGCCGCGCGCAGTGCGGCATGAATTGAGGGCTCAACGTCGGCAAAGCGAGATTCCAGGGATATCGGGTCAACCGCTATCCGGACGACGAGCGACTTGCCGGCCCTGGCGATCGCCATCCCCGCGTCGAGGGTGGCTTGGAACCGCGTTACGAATTGTCCCACGTTCTCGGCTTGACCATCGAATTGCAGATCAACGTTTCCATAGGGGACCTTGTGAACCAATTTCACTCCTTTCCGCAGCTGGTGCGGCTTGAAGTAGATGAAGGTGGAGGTTGCCGGCTTGGAACCCGGTCTGGGCATGCGTAGCCCAGGAGCTATCGAGGAGGCCGTCTTCCAGTAGTTCTGCCAAAATCCGGTGGCTACGGCATCGGGAACCATCCTCCACCCGTTTTCACCACGTGTGATGGCTGTCTTGATCAGCTGGACCTTGTACATCGACCTCTGGTCACCGCTTGCGCTAAACCATTCCACAAGGTCCTCGTAGGTGAGCCTTCGCTGGAATCCGCTGACTGAATCGACGTAGGACTTCGGTCCGACCAGCAGAGTCACGATCTGGTCGCACTCGCCTCGCGAAATGTAGTCTCGACCACGCTGGGAGTACCGCTCGGCCTGACGAGGCTGCAGGGCCGCGTCGATCTTGTCCTCGACCAGAACGCGCGTCCGGCACCCTTCGCGATAGAACGTGACTTCGAGGTCCGATTCGCCCTTTGACGTCACCACCGAGCGGGCTACGCCCTCGAGCACTTGCGGGCGCTCCAGCCCCACCCTGGTTACGAACCAATCACAGAATTCCGGAGACACCACCAGCTCCTCAAGGATGAGCAGATCGATGTCGCGCTCCGTTACACCTCGCAGTTCAATCTTAGGCATCGTTTCCTCCTGGTCCGCCTAACGGCTTGCGCTTCAGTCGCCCGCGTAGCGGGTGGGCTGGATAGGGGTGTTGGGGGGCGCTTTGCCCTGAAGTGATCCATGGTGTTGCAAAACGTCCATAGCCAGTAAATCACCTATGAGCAGCGGCGGCGCAATCTCTATACCGTTCCCCAAACTTTGCCATGAGATAATTCTCCTCAGGAAGTGGCAGGGCGTGATGGCAAATAATGGTCGCAACTACAAGCCAAAATTATGTTCAAAGCCCGTGCAGGGCCCAACAAGACAATGATACCCGTCAGATAGAGTGGATTTCTCGATGTTACGAACACACCCGTTTTCACGACCCGACTCCCTGCATAACCAGAATCGGTAGGTTGAGCGCAACGGGCAAACTCACAGTGAGCC
>JACIZP010000316.1 GCA_014359355.1 Calditrichota bacterium
AGCTGGGCGGTTTGGTGAGGAGCTCCAGCATTGGCGATGTCTCGTGGGACAGCTATTACCACGTGATTCTGCCGTCTGACAGCCGCTTGCAGGCACTCCTTGGCGAGTTGGGGCTGTCCGGCCAGCTCGTGTGGAAGCAGACCCGCACCGGCTTGCTCATCGACGGGAGGCTGTATTCGGTTTCCAACATGCGGGAGTTCGTCTCGTTGCCGGCCTTGACGCTGTTGGACAAGCTGCGACTGGGGGCCAACATTCTCTATGCTTCCAGGACGCGCAACTGGCAGCGCTTGGAGCAGCTGCATGCGGTCGAGTGGCTGCGCACCTGGTCCGGCACAAGAACGTGCACACGCTTCTGGGTGCCGCTCTTGCGCGCGAAGCTGGGTGAGGAATACCGGGCGGCGTCGGCCGCGTTCATCTGGGCGACCATGGCCAGGCTCTACAGCGCGCGACGCACCGGGGCGAAGAGGGAAGAGCTGGGCTACGTGCAAGGGGGGTACGCAGCCGTGGTGGGCACCTTGGAGCGTGCCCTGCACGAACGCGGCGTGAAAGTGCGGTGCAGCCATCGCCTGTGTCGCGTCGAACCCGAGGCAGGGGGCGGTTACCTCCTCCGCTTTGACAACGGTGCAACCAACGGCGCCGGCAAGGTGGTGCTGACTATGCCCAACCCGGCTATTGTCAGCGCCTGCCCCTGGCTGTCTGCCTCCGAGGCCAAGCGCTTAGCCGGAGCTACCTACATGGGGATCGTATGTTTGGCGTTGCTATTGCGCAAACCCTTAGCAGGCTTCTACACCACGAACATCGCCGATGGTGATTTCCCTTTCACCGGGATTATCGAAATGTCATCCCTGATAGATCCGGACACCTTTGGTGGACGCTCTCTGGTGTACTTGCCAAAATACGTGCCTGCGGACGACCCGGTGCTGCTGGCGCCTGCTGAAGAGATACTGTACTCCTTCGTAGAGGAGCTCCGCCGCGTCTATCCGGCCCTGGGCCTGGAAGACGTCGTCGGCTGGAGCGTGAACAGGGAACAGCATGTGTTTGCCCTTCCCACGCTCCGTTATTCGGAAATCGCCCCCCCGATGCGCACCGTGGCCCCGGGTGTGTTCATCGTGAACTCTGCCCAGATTGTCAACACTACCCTGAACGTGAACGAAGCGGTGCGCCAAGCCGAAGAGGCGGCACAGCTTCTGCGGGATGAGCCTTAGTCGGGAACAGCCATGACAGGTGTCAAGAACAGCGTGCAGAGGCCCCTTGCGGCCGTATCCCTGGACCTCGACGACAAGTGGTCCTACATGCGCACCCGCGGTGACGCGCGGTGGAAGGAGCTGCCCTCGTACTTGGCCGTAGCCGTGCCACGCATGCTCGATTTCCTGCGCGCCAAGGGGCTGCGCATCACCTTTTTCATCGTGGGCGTCGACGCGGCGCGGCCCCAAAATGGCGACCTACTCAGGATGATCGTCCAGGACGGACACGAACTCGGCAATCATTCCTACCACCACGAGCCGTGGTTGCCACGCCATCCACGTGCGACTATCGCGGAAGAGGTGCTGAGGACCCACGAGGAACTGCTCCGCGTCACGGGCGCGAGGCCAGAGGGCTTCCGTGGCCCAGGTTTTGGCTGGAGCGCCACGCTCATCGAGGTCCTGGCAGAGGCAGGTTACTCCTACGACGCCTCATCGCTGCCGACGGTGGTGGCACCTTTGGCCCGGCTCTATTTCTTGAGCAAGAGCACCCTGGAGAAGGAGGAACGACAGCTCCGAGAGGGTCTTTTCGGCTCCTTTCGAGATGGCCTCCGGCCGGTAGGGGCTCACTACCTCGGCCTGGACGGGCACCGTCTACTACTGGAGATTCCCGTGACGACAATTCCGGGGTTGAGGACCCCGTTTCATCTCAGCTATCTCATGTACTTGGCCCAGAGGTCCCGGCCGCTCATGCGCACCTACCTTGAACTTGCGCTGAGTTTGTGCCGCGCTACCGCCACGGGGCCGAGCTTTCTCCTGCACCCACTGGATTTTCTCGACAAAGGGGATGCCCCAGAGTTGGCGTTCTTTCCCGCCATGAATCTGCCGTGGCAGGACAAGATTGAGGTCGCTGGGGAAGCGCTCGACCGTCTGGCGGCTCGTTTTGAGCTGCTCCCCATGGGCGCGTTCGCCTGTTTTGTCGCTCGGAGTGGGGTGCTGCCCACAGTGCGGATGGCAAACGGAGGCCACGAGCAATGACGATAGGGAATCGCCGCCACATCGTCACCGTGCTGCTCCACGACTATTACCATCGCTGTGTATTCAGCAAGGTGATAGGCAGCCGGCAATGGCACCGCCTCGCTTCGCGTCTCGAGCAGAATGTAGAGAAGGTGCGGAAGCTGTTTTCCGAATACGAGGTGAAGGCCACTTTCTTCACCTTGGGGTGGGTCGCCGAGCAGAGGCCAGAGTTGATTGCCCGCCTAGTGGAAGATGGGCACGAAATCGCCAGCGCTGGCTTTGTGCCGCAGGATGTGCGGCGCCTGACGCCCGAAGCTTTTCGCGAAGACCTGCTGCGCGCCCGGGAGGCATTGGAAGCTGCTGGCGCGAGGCAGATTCTGGGGTATCGCTGCCCCTTGGGCTGGCTCTCTCCCGCGGACCGCTGGGTTCTGGACGTGCTCATTGAAGAAGGGTACCGGTACGACGCGAGCATGCGTCCCAGTTTGTTGACCGTCCAGGAAGCGAAGAGTCTCCGCCGCCCGTACTTGTACAAGAACGCCCGAGGGTGGCTCTGGGAGCTCCCGCCTCCCACGGCGAGGGTGCTGGGCTTCAACATCCCCATCGCCGGAGGGAACTACCTTCGCCAGTTGCCACGTTGGTTCACCCTGTGGGGTTTCCAGAAATGGACGTTCGAGAGCAACGACCCCTTTGTGCTCTACTTCCACCCGTGGGAGTTGGACGGTGACCTTCCGCGAATCAACAACATCGGCTTCCTTGCCCATCTCAGGCAGTACCGAAACTTGGACCGCATGGCCGAGCAGGTGCAGATACTTCTGCGCAATGCACAATTCATGAGCGTGAGCCGATACTTGGGGCTTGAGCCAGAGCCATCTGCGGAAAAAGAGACTCAGGCCCATGCAGAGCCTGCTCCGCGGGCGGTCCCGGTGTCGGTGGTGCGACCGAAAGGCAAGGAGGTCACGCTCGTCGTCCCATG
>JACIZP010000317.1 GCA_014359355.1 Calditrichota bacterium
AGTTCTCCACGCGTTCGTGGAAATCACGCATCCACTCCTGCTTTTCCAAAGGGAGGGTGTGCAGGATGGTCTTCACGTGCGGCACGATCTTTTGAGCAGAGACCGGCAGCACCCCCAAGGTCCCGGTAGCAAGGAGGACTGCCAAGGGCACAACAAGCTTATGCACCGCCTTCATGCTCGTTCTCCTCATCTGCTCTGCCAGAATAGCCGTTTGAAGAGCTGCAACCGGCTGTCGGCTGCTGGCGAGAAAAGGTACCAGATTTTCAGGACAATGTCAAGCGGTTAGTTGCCATGCACTACACGCGAAGATTTGCTGAACGCTGCGGGATGCTGCTGGTGCTCTTGCTGGCCGCTGAACGCGCGTTCCCTGCCTTCGAGCGCCTGACAGTTGGCGCACGTCCCGTCGGCATGGCGGGGGCGTATGTGGGCCTGGCCCAAGGACCAGAGGCTCTGCTCATCAACCCGGCCGGTATCGCCACCGCTTCAGGCATTACCGGATCGGCATTCTATGGCCGCCCCTTCGGCCTCAAGGAGTTGGACGCCAGCGGGGTGAGCCTCTTTTACCCGCTGCGCTACGGCGGCATTGGCGGCGCCGTGCGCTTGTTCGGGCGCTCCCCCTATCAGGAACAAGTCTTTTCGCTCGGCGCCGGGATGGTGGTCTTGCCCCATCTGTACGTCGGGGCCACTGCCCACCTCTACCATTTGCGCATTGCCTCCTACGGCTCGGCCTCCACGGCGGGGGCAGACCTGGGCGTTCTGATGAACGTCACCTACAACGTCCGCTGGGGGGTGGTGGTTTCCAATTTGAACCGTCCGCGCATTGGCGACTGCCGGGAGCAACTGCCACAGGTCCTCGCCACCGGGGTAAGCGTCACTCCTGCGCCACCTTTGGTGGTGACCGTAGACGTGCACAAGGATGTGCGGTATCCTGCAGAGGTGCGCATCGGCGCGGCCTACCGCCCTGTGGCTCCGCTCGCCCTCCGCTGCGGCCTGCAAACGAATCCCGGGCGCTTTGCGGCCGGCGTTGGCCTCTGGGCAGGCATCGTGCGCATGGACTATGCAGTGTCCCACCACTACGACCTCGGCCTGACCCACTCTGTCTCGTTAACCGTAGGGATCGAGTGAGGGGTGCTATGGCACGGCGCTGTGCCTGGCTGCGTGCGAACCTGCGTTCTAAGGATGGAATGCCCCGTTGCCTGGTGCCTGTGCTCCTCGCGCTGGGAACGTTCTTGCTGCTCCTACCTACAAGCCAGGTACACGCGCAGGTGGAGCCGGAGCAGGTGCTGGAACAGGAAGAGGAGGGGTCCGACAGTTCCGAATTGGCGGAAATACTGGCGGACCTGCGGGCACGTCCTCTCGATATCAATCGTGCCACGGTGGCAGAGTTGCAGCAGCTCCCGTGGATTTCACCGCTCTTGGCCGCCAAAATCGTCGCCTTCCGCCGCTTGCGAGGAAGAATCCAGAACATCGAGGAGCTGTTGGAGGTACCGGAAATCGACGACGCTCTCCTGGAAACCATTGCCGAGTACTTGCTGGTGGTGCCGCCGGCCCCTGCCCTTTGGTGGGGAGAAGCGCGCTTGCGCGCCTCCGGCCGCTTGGAACGGTCCCGGGGCTTTAGGACAGGCGCCTATCCAGGGTCCCCGCTCAAGAGCTATGCTCGCCTCAAATGGGGCGTCGGAAATCACGTCACGGGCGGGGCGCTGGTGGAGAAGGACGCCGGCGAACAACGTCTCGACGACTATGGCAACTACTTCGTTTCTGCCTCCTTGCCAAGTCTCTCGACCCAGGTAGTACTGGGACATTATCAGATGGAGGCAGGACAGGGCCTGGTGCTATGGAGCCCCTACGGCCATGGCAAAGGGAGCGAACCGGCAGTGGCCGCGGTGCGCAAGGCTCGCGGGCTGCGTCCGTACAGTTCTGCTACGGAATACGGCGGTCTGCGCGGTGTGGCAGTGGAGACTATGCTGGGTCCATTTGCGGTGACCGCTCTTGCCTCCGACCTCCCACTGGACGCCACCCTCGACGAAGACGGGATGGTCACCTCCTTTTACGAGAGTGGCTATCACCGCACTGCCACCGAGCAAGCCAAGCGCCGCGTGGTCCGCGAACGGCTGGCCGGAGGTCGCCTGGCTTACGGCGACAATCCACTGTTCAAAGCAGGCATTACCTGGTATGCCTCGGAATTTGACCGCGCCGTCGACCCGCCGGATTCTCTCCGCAGACGCTTCGTATTTCGGGGAAAACACAACAGCGTAGCGGGGATGGACCTCGGCATCTCTTTCGCCTCCGCCCGCTTCTTCGCTGAGGGGGCGCGGTCGGCAAGTGGCGGCGTTGCTGCGGTGGCGGGCATCTTGGTGGAGATTCCCCGCGCCAAGGTCGTTGCACACTATCGGCACTACGACAAAGATTTCTACAATCGCCACGCCTTGCCCTTTGCCAGCTCAACGGGCGTCGCCAATAACGAGCAAGGCTTCTACCTCGGCGCGCAGTGGCGGGTGCGACCAGGGACCCGCGTGGCCTTTTACTACGACACTTCCAAGCGCCCGTGGCGCACGTACTCCTTCCCCATGCCCACAGGTGCGGAGGACGGTCTGGCGCAAGTGGAACAACGGCTCGTCCGCGGCGTGGTGGCCCTGCTTCGGTTGCGCTACGCACGCAACAACGACCTGGTCACCTGGATCGCCCCGCCGTCCCGGGATGTGTCTGTCGTGGCGCAAAGGAGCAGACTCGCCGCCCGGGCGCAGCTGCAGTACGATCCCGTCAAGAGCATCTCGCTGCGGGGACGAGTGGAGAGAAGCCACGTGGTCCTGCGACCGGTGGGCTCCCCTTTCTTGCCTGAGCGCAAGTCCCACGGCCTGCTCCTTTCCCAGGAGCTCGTCGCTCGCTTTGCCCAGCGACTGCAGTGCCAGTTCCGCGTCGTCCTGTTCGACACAGACGATTATGAGTCTCGCATCTATGCCTATGAAAGCGACCTGCCCGGGGTGCTCACCAACCGTCTGTTTGCCGGCAGGGGTTCGTCCTGGTACCTCCTCGTGCGGGCAAGGGTTGGCCGGGCCGTCTTTTTGGGGGCAAAATTCACGAGCACCTACTACGATGACCGTGAGACAGTGGGCTCCGGCCTCGATGAGACGGAGGGTCCACTCTCTCGAACCCTGTCGGTGCAGATAGACGTCGGGCATTGAGCTCACGCGCCCAGGGCCAAAATAGACGTTGACTTGTTCGCAAGCTATGTGTACATTTAAGCAAGAGCATAGAGGAAAACAAGCGTATGTTGACGAAAGTGTTACTTGCCTATTTGCGCTTTCTGGCCCGCAGGGGTGTAGGCGAGGAGCCCATTCAGTTCTGGGATGAGTTGCGCCAAGCTAAGACGGCGATAGTCACCCTTCGCTGCTCGCCTGAGGAGCTCAAGGCTCTTCGCCGCGTAGTGAGCCGGCTTTCCCAACTTTTTGCGCCGGAAAATCTCTGCTTTGTCGTCCGGCAGGGGGAGTCGCTTCCGCCTGGGTTCATTCAGGGTCGGCTCATCGAGGTGGGCCCTGAGATGCTGCGCTTCGGGCGCTTTCCCACAGCCCACCTCCGCCAGCAGATCCGGGCCCAGCATGCTGATGCGTTCATCGACCTGCACCCTGACTTTGACTTGCTCAGCGCCGCCTTGGCCGTGGCAAGCGGTGCGCGCATCCGGGTCTGCTTCGCTCACCAGCTGCGCGATCCGTTCTACAACCTGGAGGTGCGCACCGGCGCAAACGTCTCACCTGCCAGGCGGTACGATCGATTACTTGCGGTTCTGGAGGCTGCTCGGGCCAAAAAGGACCCTGAGGCGGTGCCAAGCGCGAAGACGTGAGCAGCCAGCAGTTCTGGCCGCAAGATGACGCGGGGTCGGATTGAGCCGGGGCTCTCACGGGGAGAATGGGGGCGCCAACCTTTGGCTGGACTATCGAACAAGGGGGCGGCGACGGAAACGAAAGGTTTGGCCGCGCGGAGAAGACCTTGAGCCAAAGGCGAGGGGCAAGAGCTTGAGCCATACGGCGTGGATGCACTTGCTCGGAGCGACTTGCTACCAGCGAGGTGTAAGGTTTTCTCCCTGAGCTGGCAAAATCAGTTCCTGCCCCGGCGGGCGAATGAGGCAACTGTAGCCCAGACGGCTAACCCTCCCGGCAATCGGGCGACAGGTGCGGGTCCATGAGGCGAAGTAGGCTCCGCCAAGCAGAGGCATACACCGTCGCGGGATCGTGGCAGCGGGTACAGCGCACAGATTTCAGCCAGAAGAACGGCAATGACCGAGTCCACCGGCCACTCAGCCTCGCAGATTGACCTCCTCGCTGCGCGCATGGCCGAGCTCGAACAAGAGCTGGCCCATCTGCGCCATCGCCTCTGGAGGCTTGAGGTGGCCCACGCGGTGGCCACCTCACTGAGCGATGATTTGGAGTTGGCGCCGACCGTGGACGCCTTCTGCACCCGTCTGGCCACGCTCCTCCCTGAGGTGGCGCTGGCAGTCGGTCTCTGCACAGCAGATGGCTCTGTGCATTTCCCCAAGGCCGACGGTCCTCTGGCCTGCCTGGCAACTGACGACAATCCCAGGAGCGCCGCACCACTCGCCAAGCTCTTGTGTCAGGACAAGCCCATTCTTTTGCAGGGAAAGGAGGCAGGGCTCTTAGCCCCGAGCCTGGCGTCGGAAGCCTGTGCGCTTTTCCTGGCCCCGCTGCGGTCAACGGGGGCCTCCAGCCTCGGGGTGCTGCTCGCCGCCCGCCCTGCTGCCCTTGGTTTCTCGCAGGAGGAACAAGAGATTCTCCGCGCGGCCGCTACCGCGTTTGCCTCCGTGCTGCACAAGGTGACCCTGTTCCAGCAGACCAAGGCGCTGGCCATCACTGACCCGCTCACCAAGCTCTACAATCGTCGCCACCTGCAAGAGCGCCTGGACCAGGAGGTGGCGCGGGCCCAGCGCTACTCGCACCCACTCAGCGTGCTCCTCCTCGACATCGACAATTTCAAGCTCTACAACGACCTGAATGGTCATCTGCAAGGCGACGCTGCACTGCGCGAGCTCGCCGCCCTATTGCGGCGCCATACCCGCCAGGCAGACCTGGTAGCGCGCTTCGGCGGCGAAGAGTTCGTGGTTCTGCTTCCCGAAATTGACGGCGCAAGCGCCAGGGCCGTGGCAGAAAAGCTCCGACAGACGGTGGAACAGACCCCCTTTAAGGGTGAGGAGGTGCTGCCCGGCGGCAATCTGACCATCTCCGTCGGCCTGGCCACTTTGCCCAACGACGCAGGCGAATCCATTGAGCTCCTGGATCTGGCCGATCGCGGCCTCTACTTGGCTAAGCGGTGGGGACGCAATCGTGTCTGCCACTTCCTTGACGGGGAATGAAGTTCACCTGCATTGAGTTATGCGGGCGCCAGTTGAGATTGATGCCACCCGGGTCGCGCGACAGGCAGCGGTCCGGGCAAGCGGCATGATTCTCACCTTAGCTGCGAGGACACCATGCGAGTATGTATCGATGCAGGACACGGAGGCCGCGATTCCGGTGCGGTGGGAACCACGCCTTTCCTGCTTGAGGAGAAGGCGGTCAATCTGGCCATAGCGCTCCTTCTTGAACAGGAGTTGCGCGCCAAAGGACACGAAGTGGTGATGACGCGCCGCCGGGACTGGTACGTCAGCCTGGAGGCGCGTGCCGACTTTGCCAACCGCCTCGGCGCCGACTTTTTCGTCAGCATCCACGCAAATGCATCCTACGATCCGGCAACCCAGGGGATGGAAATCTTCCATTTCCCGGGAGGCACCATCAGCAACCGCTATGCGCGGAGCATCCTCACCAGCATGTTGCGCCAATTTCCGGACCACCTGAATAGAGGCGTCAAAGAGGCAAACTTTGCGGTCCTGCGCCTCACGGACATGCCGGCAGTGCTGGTGGAGTGCGAGTTCCTGACGAACCCGCAGCAACTCCGGTTTCTGGCTTCGCCTGACAAACAGGCCGCCCTGGCTCGCGCCATAGCCACGGGAATTGACACAGCCTAGGGTGCGCGCGCCACGAGGGGGCGCGACAAAATCCTTGACTTTTAGTAAAGACTTTGGTACATTTTTTTGGCAATAAGCCGCGCAAAGCATGTCACTTAGCAAGGGGGTGCCATGCGCACCACAGCCAAGCTCTCCGTCGCCGTGGCCCTGCTGACCATTGCCAGCTTGCCCGCAGTTGCGCAAGAGGGTGGGTGGGGTAGTGTCAGCTTCGGGCTGCAGGCTGGCTTCAGCAAGCTGGAAGGGGACCTGGAACATCCCCGCTTGTGTCCCACCATCGGCGGCCAGGTTGAGTATGCTCCCGTGCCGTACTTCGGCCTGCGCGCAGCGGCCTCCTATGCCATCCTGAACAGCCGCGACTACGCCGAGCGCGCCGCACTCCAGTGGGACAAGACCATAGCCCTGCCGGTGGAAGGCGAGATGGTGTTCCGGCTTTTCCCCTTGAAATCGGTGACTCCGTACGCGAGCATCGGTGCGGGGGCACTTTACTGGCGCTCCACCCAGGCGGGCACGGGTACCATCAGGAAAGGCTGGGACGCGTTTGGGAAGGTTGGAGGCGGCGCACAGTTCCACCTCTCCAAGACGTTGGCCTTATCGATCGGCGCCGATGTGCGGGTG
>JACIZP010000318.1 GCA_014359355.1 Calditrichota bacterium
CAGGTAACCCAAGCGGAAGAAAGGATCGTGGTACTCCACGTGCACGAGGAGCAGAGGTTGTTGGATGCCCCGACCGCGTGCCTGGCGGCTGAGTGTTCCCCTCCACAGGGCCTCCAGCAACAGGTCCACATCCTCGGCGCTCATGCCGGTGTCACGAGCAATGGGCGCGCTGACCACCGCCGGCATGGCAAACACCGCGAACGGGCACACATATGTGGACCATATCGTGCCCATGGTTGCACCTTCTTCTTCTCCAGCCAGTTCTTCCTCTCCTTCTCGGGAGGGCATGACCACGGTTCCTTGCACGTACTTGGTTTCGACCGGGTGCAGGGAGTGGGCCCATGCAAACTGGACAGGTCCGCATTGGTTGAAGGCTTTGCCGCCGACGCTGAACACCACGCCGAAGACGCGGGCGTCGAAGGCGGCTTGGAAAAACTTCTCTCGTTCGACCTCTTTGGTTCGCTCGTTGTATGCTCTTTCGAGGATAGACAGCGCCAATCCCTCGCGGCCGCGCAACTTTCCCTTCTCGGTGAATTCCTTACGCACGAAGATGAACAGGCTCTTTGCCGGCCCTCCGTCGGGGTAACGCGCTAGGATAAAGTCGCGCACATCGCGCTTGATGCTGACGTCAGACAGGGAAATGCGCCCATCGTCTTCGCCGAAGATGCGCCGTGCATCGCTGTCTCGCAGGGGATCACGGTTGGGGATACCGTCCTTCACGCTCTTGACGAAGAGTATTTCCCCAGTGTGGACTTCGGTAGCCATGGCTATTCCTCCCGTTGTGTTAGCCTATGAGCGTTCGACATGTGCAGCGGCTCCCTGGAGAGTGTACCCGGCCCAGAAGGCGCTCATGAACGCCTCGCGCTCCCTTTTCACCTGCTCTTGCATCTGCTCCAAAGCGACAAGCGCCGCTCCTACTCTCTGCCGAAAGTCGCTGCTCACCTTAATGGCCGGGTAACGGGCTTCGACCTCGAACAGCTTAGCCAATCCTTTCTTCCAGACCAGCTCGGGGGTGAGGTCGGTACCATAGGTCATCACGCGGTGCTTGAGCAGGTCCTTGCCGGTGGCGGTGTAGTACCACCTCCCAAATTGGCGGAGCAGTGCCCCACAGCCAAACCCCAGTTCCGCTGCAGAAGCGAATGAGATGTCCGTCACCGGCTGCTCCTCAAGCATCGTCAGCAGCTCTTTCCAGTCTCGCATAGGCATGGTTCCCCTCCTTGTTTGGTGGTCGTCCTGGGGGGCGGGTTTCGGTTGTCGCCCCTCTCTTTGCAGCCACGATGTGTACTCCTCTGCGAAGGCGAGAAAAGTGACAAAGAAGGCGACCTCTTCTCTCACTAGGGGCAGGGTATCCGGCAGCCGGTGGGCCAGGCTGTTCATACGGGAGGCGGCGTTCCGCACTGGTCGCCTGGTGTCCAGGGGGCCGCAGCGGAGCACCGTCTGCAGGCAGTCCCAAAGGAATGGCCCACCGAAGCCGCGGGCCAGGAGGTAGGGAACTGAAAGGTAGCTCCCGCGTCGTGCTCGCGCCCGGTCCTCACCTAGCAACGCCACGAGCGCCTCCCAGGAATGGTCGCAACTCCGGGCCGCAATGCGCTTCAGAGCCCTGAGCGTTGACGGGATTACCTCCTGGATGATGGCGCGGACGTGCACATCCCCTCTGGTGTAGTCCCCATGGAAGTAGACCAGCGTCAGGCGAAAGTCGGCCGGGTCGACTTCCTCGGGGAGGAACAAGTCGAAGCCAGTGACGGTCTCCATGAACTGCTCGGCGAGAGTGCCCTCCCTCTGGGAGCCGCTCAGCATGGATTTCACATTCCGAGCATACTGAGCCGACAGTTCTGGGTCAGAGAGGGCCTCGTCGCTGACCGGGAGCAGAAAGCCACTTCCATAGATCACCGTGAGACGCTGGAGGTCGCCACGCCTGCTCACCCGGCGCGCTTCGGCGTCCGCCACCGGCGAGAACAGTTCGCGGGTTACCTCAGCGTGCAGGGGGCGGGCCAGGCGGCTGAATACCCGCGCCCCAAGTGTCAGCGCTCGACAGCAGGTTGTGCACAGTGCAACCCCTTCAACCCAGTGCGCTTCGTCCCCAGCATGGGGCAGGGGACAGTTCCACTCCGGTAGGGCCCACGGCCATGATTTGCAGTAGGAGGCAACGACGTGGCCTTCGCCCCCACACACGGAGCACGTCCCTTGTTTCTCGCCCACTTCCGCACCCTCGGCAACCTTCCCTTCCCACACCTGTCGGAGGATGGCGGCAAAGTTGGGCACGATGTAGCGCCCCGGAAACAGCACACTCGCCCCGAGGCATTCGTCGGACGACTTGTCTGTGTAGCCGTAGGCGGAGTCTGGGCCGTTCCCCTGTACCAAGATGATAATGCCCAGGGCCTTTTCGCCCGCGGGCAGTGCGCTTCTCTCCACCTCAGCCGCGAGCGCAGCCGCCAACTGACGCACGGTGGCTTCATCAACGTGCAAGGATGGCGTGCGCTCCACTCGTCCCCGCAAGAAACGATAAACCTCCTCGGGCTGCGAGAAGGAGGTCCATCGTCCTGTGTTCTTGTCCTGCCGAATCAGCCAGGCTGGGTAGACCGGCACGCCATAGCTACCTTGCGGATTGAGGGGGTTACCTCCGGTGGGGTAGACGAATGGCGCTGAGAGTGCACGCGCGATCCTCACTTCGAAGTCCCCTCGCTTCCCGTCTGGTGGTTCGTTGCCCCAGACTTGCATGGGAAGCGTAACTGGTCCTCGTCCTGACCCGGGAGGGGGCAGTTCGGCAATGAATACGTGCCGGTAAAAGTTCTTCACCCTTTCCTCACCTACATCGGAAATGACCTCAAGGATTTCCTTGGGGCTCATGCCACCTGCCAGCAGCGGGCGCCCAAGCCTGATCAAGTCCTCGATGAGCATGTGTCCCTCCTATGCCGCTCGCCAGCTATCTGCTCTACGGTGCCAAAGCCACGCGACACCGATTTGCCCAACCCGAAGTGGTTGGGGACAAGGAAGTTGATGCGGAAGGTACCTAGGAAACCGATCATCGGCACACCCTTAAGCGTGCAATGCATTTCCTCGAGTTCACGGCAGTCGCCTCGCAAAGTCCGTCGGACGGTGTGTCCGAAGCTCTTTGCGAGCGAAAGACAGTTTCCCACCAGGATGCGTTCCAGCAGCGCCACCCGCTGAGCTCGGCTTGGCAACCGCCAGTAGCGTCGCGCATTATCTTGATTCAGTGCCAGCCATGGAGTGACGAAGCGATAGTCGACGGGATCGGTTGTGTCCCCAAGTACGTCGAGCCTGCGATGGATGGAGGCCTCCAGCACGGGCAGCTGTTCGGTGCCGATGATCGTCTCTTCTACGTCCAACCAGAGTTTCGAGAGCAGGCTACTGCCTTCGGCGACGCCAACAAGCAACCCTGTCGTGTCGACTATCTTGAATTGAACCCGCGGGTAGGTATAGAGGAGTGAACCGTCCGCCAGATGGTGGTGTAAGAGAACCTCTTCGATAAACCTTTGGCCGAAAAAGCCGCGTAGTTGTGGTGTTTCTCCCGGTCGCAGGGCACGGGCCAGCCGCAACCGAAATTCGGTCACTTCGACCCGGCAAAGAGCTTGACTTTCCTCCATGACACCCCCTCGCCTTCGCCGCCGGCATGCGGCGCGGCTCCTACTGCGTCAACAGTTGCAGCAAATGGCCCACTAAGATTTGGCAGGCCATCATGAGGTTGCGCCCTCCTCCCACCTGCAGAAGGGGTGCACCCGTGTCCCCGCCCGTCGGCATAGGCCCGGCCATCGGGCATCTCTGGCCGGTGTAAGGCATCCAGAAGGCCCTCAGCCTCCTGGGAGGGCAGGTCGCCGCTGCCAACTGCCATTCCTCGTACTGCTGGAATATACGAAAGCCTTTTTCGTGATGCAAGAGATTTCGGAGTACTTGTGTTCCCCCTTGGACTGTGCGTCGACTCGTACCCTCTGCCCGAGGCCTCTCTGCGAACAGCTTGCGCCTGGAACGACCTCGCTCGCCGCCGTGTCACACTCCCCTCACCCCCACTAACGCCCCCGCGCCAACGGACGGGGCGAGCGCGCAACCGCGTGCTCAGCGGTCACTCGCCCGCCCCTGCCCTCGTGCCGGCTTCCCGCGACCTACCGCACTAGCGCCATCTTCACCACCGCGTGGTAGTCGCCTGCCTCCAGGCGCGCATAGTAAATGCCGGAGCCCACCGCCTGGCCGAGGTCGTTGCGGCCATCCCAGGTGACCGTGTGGTAGCCCGGCTCCTGCTCCCGGTCGACCAGGGTCCGTACCACCCTGCCCATCACGTCGAACACCAGGAGCCGCACCGCCTGGCTCTTCGGCAGCTCGTAGCGGAGCGTGGTGACCGGATTGAACGGATTGGGGAAGTTCTGGCAAAGTTTGTACTGCGTGGGCACGGGCACGACCACGCTGATCGGCGGGTGAAGGGTCGCCCTGCCCATGGCGTCCACGTCGGCAAGCCGGTAGTGGTAGGTCTGCCCAACTTTCGCCGTGGCGTCCACAAAGCTGTAGGTGCGATCTTGACGCGGCGGGACCAGCTCAGAGTTCAAGACCTCGTAGGGGCCAGCGGCAGTCACGCTGCGCAGTATCTGGAAGCCCACGTTGCCCAGTTCGTAGGCGGTCTTCCAGGAGATGGTTACCCCCTGGTAAGGCACCACGCGCGCCGAAAACGCCACCAGCTCCACCGCGGTGCGGATGTCCACGCTCCATCTCTGCGAAGTGGTGTCGCTATCGTCGAAGACGTAGGCGGTAACCGCGTAGTGCCCAGGGAACCATTGCGCCGCCACCAAAAGGTAGGTGGTATCATGCCCCACGGCGGTCCCGTTCACCTTCCAGAGGAAGTGGAGCGGGTCGCCATCCGGATCCTGTGCCGATATGCTGAAACGGCGGGTCTGCCCCTGGTCCAATGCCAACTGCTTCTCCTGGGGTGAGAAGGCGAGGATAACAGGCACCCGGTTCTTGTTCAGGATCACCAGGGTGAGCACGCGCGTCGTAGTTGCCCCCTTGTTATCTTGAGCGTTGAAAGTGATGGGATACCTACCCGCCTGCTCGTAGGTAGGCAGCCAGCTCAGCATGCCGGTGGCAGGATCGAACGTTGCACCCGGCGGCAGACCAGTGACGTTCAAGGTGACCGGGTCGCCATCAGGGTCGGAGACTTGCACCCGCACGGTCACCAGCTCGGCCTCGTAGCGCACCGTGTCGCCGGAGAAGGTGATGATGGGGAAGGCATTGGCCACTGCAGTCGCCTGGAAGACCAACGGCGAACCGCTCACCCCGGCCTTTACCGCCCACGCCGTTTGCACCCCGAGCGCACTGCCCAATACCCAGCGCGAGGTGGCGATGCCCTGCTGGTCACTTTTGACCGGCTGCTCCTCCACGAAGGAGCCCCCGCCCGTGGCGGCGACAAAGCTCACCGTGGTGTTCGGCACTGGATTACCATAGCGGTCCTTGAGAATGACCTGCAGGGGAGAGGGCAGAGCCATTCCCGGCGTGCCGATTTGGGCATCGCCGGCGTGCTTGGCCATGGAAGCAGCTGGCCCTGGCTCGCCGTTCACCACAAAGTACACAGGTGAACCGCTCAGCCCGGGAGCCAAGGCCTTGAAGATATTGGGACCGGCTATGGTTCCCAGAATGACCGTCGCCGAGGCGAGCCCCGAGGCATCTGAAGTGGAGGGTTGCTGATTGAGCACCGCTCCTTGGCCGCTCACCACACTAAACTCCACGGGGAATCCCGCCACGGGATTGCCGTAAGTGTCGGTGACCCGGACACTGAGCGGCCCAAGCAGCACCTGGCCGACAATACCTTCGGCAGGGAAGGGTTCTTGCGCGAGCTTTGCTGCCTGGCCGGCAATGCCAGTCGCCGTAAAGGCTACCCAGCCGCTCACTCCCGGCGTGGTTACCCTGATATTGTTGACGCCGGCGCGCGTGCTGAGGCGGTAGGAGGCCTGGGCGATACCGTACTCGTCAGTTGTGTCGGGCTGTTGCGTAAGCCATTCGCCTGCTGGCGAGGTCGTGCAGGCAAAGGTGACCGGCGCGCCCCACACCGGCCGACCCTGCGTGTCGAGCACCTTCACCTTGAACGGCTCAGGCAGCGCCCCATTCACGGGGCCCGTCTGATTGTCGCCGGCAAGCTTCAGCAGGGTGGACGGCAGCGGCACAACACCTTGGCACTGGAAGCGCACCGGCGAGCCGCTCAGGCCCAGCGCGTACGCGTCGACGACGTTGGCGCCGGGGTTGCGCCCCAAAACAAGGGTGGCACGGGCGATGCCGTCGCTATCGGTTGCCATCGGCTGCGGTTCCACAATGCGCCCGCCGCCGGAGATGACGACAAACTGCACCTGATAGCCGCTCACGGGGTTGTCGTTGCGATCCGTGACCAGGACTGCCAACCGCTTATCTGCAACCGTGCCGATAT
>JACIZP010000319.1 GCA_014359355.1 Calditrichota bacterium
AATAACATTGTGCACCGCTACCCTGACCGGTGCCTGTTCTTGATCTCCCACGTGTGCGCTTCCTACTGCCGGTTCTGTACGCGCAAACGCAAGGTGGGTGACCCGAGCAAGATTAGCATGAAGTACATCGACGAGGGGATCGAGTACATTGCGCAGCACCCCGAGATCCGGGACGTGATCCTCTCGGGCGGGGATCCCCTGCTGCTCAGCGACGAAATGCTCGGTTTTGTCTTGCAGAAGCTTAGGCGCATCCCCCATGTGGAGGTTATCCGCATTGGTACGCGCGTCCCGTGCTTCCTCCCCCAGCGCGTGACCGCCAAGCTCGCCAAGCTGCTCAAGAAGTTCCACCCCTTGTACGTCAACGTCCACTTCAACCACCCCGATGAGCTGACGCCTCTTGCTATGCGTGCGCTCGCTCGTCTGGCAGATGCGGGTATCCCTCTGGGCAACCAGACGGTGCTGCTGAAGGGCGTCAATGACGACCCGGAGGTGATGAAGCGGCTCGTCCAAAAACTCTTGCAGGCTCGGGTGCGGCCTTACTATATTTACCAGGCCGATATGGTCTTTGGCACGGAGCACTTCCGCACACGCGTGGAGAAAGGCCTGGAGATCATCAAGGCACTGCGGGGCTGGACGTCCGGGTTGGCCGTGCCGCACTTTGTCATCGACGCCCCCGGTGGTGGTGGCAAGATTCCGCTCCTTCCCCACTACGTTGTGGCCATGGACGAACACGAGGTGGTGCTCCGCAACTACGAAGGGCGCATCTTCCGCTACCGGCAGCCGGAGCCAGCATCCGTTCCTGCCACCCTAGTCTCCGAGCGTGAGCCGGTCGAGGTGGTGGCCGAGGAGGTGGACCTGCTGGTTTAGGCCGAGGTCCCCACACACCAGGTTCGCTTTGGCCTTCACTAAACTGTACCAGGTGGAGGGATGGAAAGGTACGTGCAACAAGCCCTGCAGGGTGGGGCGACGGCGTGTTTCGAGATTCCCGTCTCGGCGGTGAGCGTGGCCGAATGGGTGCGCCTAAAGTGCCAGTACGGATGCGGGGGCTACGGCGCCTGCCTCACCTGCCCTCCCTATAGCCCTACGCCGGAGGTGACTCGGCGCTGGCTCGCGGAATACCGGCGTGCGCTCTTGCTGCGCTTCGATCGCAACCCGGCAGAGGGTGAGGAGAGGGTGCGACTACTCGGTCGCAGAATTGTGGCGGCCTTGGAGCGGCGCCTGTTTTTGGACGGCTACTACAAGGCCTTCGCATTGGGCGCAGGGCCATGTCCGCTGTGCGACGAATGTGATGTCACCAAGCCATGCGTCCATCCTCGGCTCGCACGGCCGGCCATGGAAGCCTGCGGGATTGACGTCTACGCTACGGTGCGGAACGTAGGGCTTTCGTTGGAGGTGGTCACCTCCGAGGATGCTTGCTACGATCTGGTTTCCCTGGTGCTGATTGACTAAGCGACCTTTTCAGCTTGCTCGGTCCGTGAAACAGGGAGGACTACCACCAGAAGCTGACGTGCAACAGGCGTGACTTTGCGGCGTGGATCGGTCAGGGACCGCAATGGCGTCCGCAGGCGGGCGCCATTGCCGTACGTAGACGCAACAAGCGGGGGCGGAGCTACTTTTCTGCTGGGAGCAATGGAGAGGCACAAGGCAAAACTGCTTCTTGAAGACGGCACCGTGATGTCCGGATGGGGATTCGGCTCCCTTCGTTCCACTGCCGGCGAGGTGGTTTTCACCACTGGCATGGTGGGTTACCCGGAGTCGCTCACCGACCCTTCCTACAGCGGGCAGATCCTGGTGTTCACCTATCCCCTGATCGGCAACTACGGTGTGCCTGGCGATGAGCCGCGGAGCGCTGTCTCCGCAAAGTTCGAGTCCCACCGCGTTCACGTCTCGGGCGTGGTCGTCTCAGAGCTCTGTGAGCAACCGAGCCATTGGGAAAGCGTCCGTTCTTTGGATGAGTGGCTTCGCGCAGAAGGGGTACCGGGAATCTTTGGGGTGGACACGCGCATGTTAACCAAACGCCTGCGCGAGAAGGGGACGATGCTGGGCAAGCTGGTGGTCGGAGGCGGGCGAGAGCCAGCCCTCTGGGACCCGAACAAGGAGAACTTGGTCGCGCGACTCAGCGTGGACAAGCCGCAGCTTCTCGGCGACGGAACGAAAAGGGTCGTGCTCATTGACTGCGGCTGCAAGCACGGCATCCTGCGGAGCTTGTTGGCCCGCAAGGTAAGCGTGCTTCGCGTCCCCTGGGACTATGACCTCTCCCGTGAAGCCTATGATGGCGTGGTTGTCTCTAATGGCCCTGGTGACCCCAAGATGGCCCGCGCCACTATTCACACCCTCCGCAAGGTGCTGGAAGGGGAAAAGCCCGTGCTGGGCATTTGTCTGGGGAATCAGCTGCTGGCACTCGCGGCCGGCGCTAACACCTACAAACTGAAATTTGGGCACCGCAGCCAGAACCAGCCCTGTATCGAGGTCGGTTCCAAGCGGTGCTTCATCACCTCGCAGAATCATGGGTATGCGGTGGACGCACGCACCCTGCCCGAAGGATGGGAGCAGTGGTTCGTGAATGCCAACGATGGCACCAACGAGGGCGTGCGTCACCGAGCGAAGCCGTTCATGGGAGTACAGTTCCATCCAGAGGCCTGTCCTGGGCCGGTGGACACGGGTTTTCTCTTTGACGAATTCGTGGGGCTGTTGTGAACGCTCTCCCCAAGAAGGTACTCGTGCTGGGCAGCTCGGCCCTGAAGATTGGTGAGGCCGGCGAGTTCGACTATTCTGGTAGCCAGGCCATCAAGGCCCTCAAGCAGGAAGGGGTCACTGTTGTCCTGGTGAACCCGAACATTGCCACCATCCAGACCTCCGACTATCTTGCCGACGAGGTTTACTTCCTGCCGGTGACTCCGGAATTCGTCGCGCAGGTGATCGAAAAGGAGCGCCCTGATGGTATTCTGCTTGGCTTTGGAGGACAGACGGCGCTCAACTGCGGCTTGCGCTTGCACGATGAGGGAGTACTGGACCGGTTCGGGGTCGCAGTCCTGGGCACGCCGGTGGAGGGAATCCGGCGCACCGAGGACCGCGGTCTTTTTGTGGAGTGCCTAAATAGCATTGGCGTCAAGACACCGCGCAGCCAGGCGGTCACTTCCACCGAGGAAGCGGTGAGCGTGGCGAGGAGCATTGGCTATCCGGTGATGGTGCGCGTCGCCTACGCGCTGGGTGGACTTGGCTCCGGCGTGTGCGTGGATGAAGAGGCCCTGCGCGAGCGCACCAGCAAGGCCTTTGCCTTCACCCCCCAGGTGCTCATAGAAGAATTCCTGGAGGGGTGGAAAGAGGTCGAATACGAGGTGGTGCGCGACCAGTTCGACAATTGCATCACCGTGTGCAACATGGAAAACTTTGACCCCATGGGCATCCACACCGGTGAGAGCATCGTGGTGGCGCCGAGCCAAACCCTCAACAATCGCGAGTACCACCTGTTGCGTGAAGTGGCCATCAATGTGGTTCGGCACCTAAATATCGTTGGGGAGTGCAACATCCAATTCGCGCTCCATCCACGGGACGAAGACTACCGCGTCATCGAGGTCAATGCTCGCCTGTCGCGCAGCTCTGCTCTTGCCTCAAAGGCGACCGGCTATCCTTTAGCGTTCGTGGCTGCGAAATTGGCGCTGGGGCACAGCCTCATCGACTTGGAGAATTCGATTACCAAGGTGACGAAGGCTTGCTTCGAGCCGGCTCTGGACTATGTGGTGGTCAAGGTGCCGCGCTGGGATTTGAGCAAATTCCGCATGGTCTCGCGCAGAATTGGCTCCGGCATGAAGTCGGTGGGTGAGGTGATGGCCATCGGCCGCAGGTTCGAAGAGGCGCTGCAAAAGGCCCTACGCATGTTGGAAATCGGTGCAGCGGGGTTGGTGGCCAACACCTGGCGCCCCATTCCGGACTTGGAAAGAGAGCTGTGCGAGCCTACTGATCGCAGGATCTTTGCCATCGCCGAGGCGCTGAAGTCCGGGTTCTCTGTGCAGCGTGTCTACGAGCTCACCCACATCGACCCCTGGTTCTTGCACAAAATCGCCAATATCGTGGCCATCGAGGCTGAGCTCGGCAGGACGAAAGGCGCGGTTTCTGCAGCACTGCTGCGTCGGGCAAAACAGCACGGCTTCAGTGATCTGCAGATTGGGCGTCTGACCGGGTTGAGCGAGACCCAAATTCGCGCGTTGCGGAAGCGGCGTGGCATTCTGCCGGTGGTCAAGCAGATCGACACGTTGGCCGCGGAGTACCCTGCGCAGACCAACTACCTCTACCTCACCTATAACGGCAGCGAAGATGACGTGCCCACAAGCCAGGAGCAGGCGGTGATGGTGTTGGGGTCCGGGGCTTATCGGGTGGGGAGTTCGGTGGAATTCGACTGGTGCTGTGTGAGCACGGTCCATACCCTGCGTGAGCTGGGTTATCGGACCATCATGGTGAACTACAATCCCGAGACCGTCAGCACCGATTACGACGAGTGCGATCGCCTCTATTTTGATGAGCTGAGCTTCGAGACCGTGCTGGACATCTACGAGAAGGAGAACCCGCTCGGGGTTATCATCTCCGCGGGAGGGCAGATCCCGAACAACCTGGCAATGAAGTGTCACCGTGCGGGCGTGCGCGTGCTGGGCACTTCGCCGGTGGACATCGACCAGGCCGAAGACCGTCGGAAGTTCTCCGCCCTTTTGGACAGTCTGGGCATCGACCAACCGGAATGGAAGGAATTGGTCAGTTTGGCATCTGCCCAGGAGTTCGCGCAGACGGTAGGCTATCCTGTGTTGGTGCGGCCGTCGTACGTCTTAAGCGGCGCGGCCATGAGCGTGGCCTCGAACGACGCCGAGCTCTCCCGCTACTTGGAACGTGCCGCCGAGGTGTCCGTCGACCACCCGGTGGTCATCAGCAAATTCTTCGAGAACGCCAAAGAGATCGAAATCGACGCAGTGGCCAAGGATGGGCAGCTGGTTGTCTATGCGGTGACCGAGCACGTGGAAAACGCAGGTGTGCACTCAGGCGATGCCACCATCGTGTTGCCGCCGCAGCGGACCTATCTGGAGACCATGCGCCGGGTGCTGCACATTACGCGCCGCATCGCTGAAGCCCTGCGCATCAACGGGCCCTTTAACATTCAGTTCCTGGCGAAGGACAACGAGGTCAAGGTCATCGAATGCAACCTGCGCGCCTCGCGGAGCTTCCCGTTTGTTTCCAAGATCGCCAAGGTGAACTTCATCGACCTGGCCACCAGAGTGGTTATGGGTCTGGAAGTCCCAAAGAACTCTCGCTCTTTGCTCGACTTGGAATACGTGGGTGTCAAGGCCCCCCAGTTCTCGTTCGCTCGGCTGGAAGGTGCAGACCCCACGCTCGGAGTCGAGATGGCCTCAACAGGAGAGGTCGCCTGCCTTGGCGACGATTTTGAGGAAGCTTTTCTCAAGGCTCTCCTTGCGGTTGGGTATCGGTTGCCGATCAGGTCAGTGCTTCTGTCGACTGGTCCCATCGAGAGCAAGGCGGAGTTTCTGGGCAGCGCCAGGGTGTTGGCGAACATGGGCATCACCCTCTACGCCACCGGGGGCACCTGCCGCTTCTTGGAGGCGAATGGGGTACATTCCATCCATCTCCACTGGCCTCTGAGCGGCAAGTCGCCCAGTACCGTGCAGTACATCAGCCAGGGGAAGATCGACCTGGTCATCAACATTCCCAAGAACTATCAGGAAGAAGAGCTCACCAACGACTACATCATCCGCCGCACGGCTGTGGACTACAACGTGCCGGTGATTACCAACATGCAACTGGCGCGGCGTTTTGTCGAGGCCATGGCGCGCAAGTCTCCCTCCCAATTGCAAATCAAGAGTTGGCGCGAATACGGCCATTGAGTGCCTTGTTGCCCGCCGGATTCGGGGCACGACCCTGCCTCTTGTACCCACAAGGGTCAGGGTGAGCAAAGGGTCCCGTCTCACCTGATGCCTTTTCCCCTTTCTG
>JACIZP010000320.1 GCA_014359355.1 Calditrichota bacterium
ATGTTCGCGTCCATGGCAAGCAGGCGGGCGATGGCCAGCAGCTTCTGTTGTCCATAAGAAAGGTTCTCGGCTAAAGTATCGGCTTTGTCGGCCAGAGCGACGAACTCCAACAGCGAGTAGGCCCGTTCCACATTGGCGCGCTCCGTTCTCAGCGTTTGCAGCCTGCGCACGATGGGGTCCCAGAAGGTCTCACCCACCCGATGCGGCAAGGCAACCAGCACGTTCTCCAAGGTGGTAAGCTTGCCAAACACGCGCACGTCCTGAAACAGCCGTCCGACGCCGCGCTTGGCAATCTCCCACGGCCTCTTGCCCGTGACCTCCTCCCCCCCCAGCAAGATGGTACCGGCCGAAGGCGCCAGATAGCCGCAGATGAGATTGAACACCGTGGTTTTGCCTGCGCCGTTGGGACCGATGAGGGCCGTCACCTTATTCGGGCTGAAGGAGATGGAAAGGTCCAGAACGGCAGCAACGCCACCAAAATACTTGGACACGTTCCTAAGCTCAAGCACGCGTCCGGCTCCCGTGTCCCTACTCGAATCCATACTCACCAGCCAGGCCTCGCGGTCGATAGATGACGACAAGGATGAGTGCCAGTGCATAAAGCATCATGCGTATGTTGGGGGCCACCGTGTCCGGTATGCGCAGGAACCGCAGAGCCTCCGGTAAAATGACCAGCACACACGTGCCCGCTGCCGGGCCTTTGATGTTGCCGCTGCCACCGATCGCCAGGATGGTGACAAGATACAACGACTCGGAGACCGTGAAACTGGTTGGGTCAATGTAGCGCATGTAGCCGGCAAAGAGCGAACCGGCTATGGCAGCTGTCCCGGCACCCAGGCCAAAGGCTGTCGTCTTGAAGACGAGGGGGTTCTTGCCCAACGCCTGGGAGGCAATTTCATCCTCGCGGATCGTCTTCAAGACCCGCCCGAATTGCGAGGAAGTAATGAGGTAGAAGAAACCGGTGACGAGTATGGCCAGGCTGCCACTGAGGAGCAGGTAGGAGCCGGGGGAGCCAAAGGTCAGGCCGAACAAAGAGGGGATGGGGATACCTGGGATGCCGTAGGGACCACGCGTCAAGCCCACCCAGTTGTAGGTGATCCCGAAAATCACCGCCTGAAAACCCAACGTACCCAATACGAAATAGTCCCCGCGCAGCCGAAGCGTGGGAATGGAGACCACAAGGCTCAATAGCACCGAAATGAGGATACTAAGCACGAGGGCCACGAAAAAGTTCACACCAAAGTGCATCATGGTAAGGGTACAGGCATACGCGCCAACGCCGTAGAAGGCCGCATGGCATACGGTGAATAGGCCAGTAT
>JACIZP010000321.1 GCA_014359355.1 Calditrichota bacterium
GGCCACGATCCAGTTCATCGAATCCGGGTCCGATGACAAACTGCGGCGGTTCATGAATGAAATTGCCCCGATGCGCATCCAGCAGGGGTTCCGCCTTTCCGACATTCAGCGGGCGTTCCTGGTGGGCAAGCGGGTCATCTGCGACTTGATTGAAGAGGCCTATGCGGAAGACCAGGGGAGCTTGCCCACTGCGTTACGCGCGGTCGAGGAGCCGTTCAATCAGACGGTGTTGGAATACTCGGACATCTACCAGGAGTTGCAGCTCAGGGAGGTGGAAAAGCGCAGCCGGGAGGCTTTGAAGGCCGAGGAAGAGCGGCGGCTCCTGGAACAAGTGCAGGCCGAAAGAGAAAAACTCGATCGCCTTGTGGCAGCAATCGGTGCCGACATCGCCATCATCGACCGCGATATGCGCGTGGTGTGGCACAACCGCTACCTGTGGCGCGGCGAAAGCCACGAGGGGGTCAAGCTCGGCACCAAGTGCGATGTGTTGTGCTGGCACACGCAGCGGCGGCATGCGGACTGTGCCACGCAGCGGGCTTTCCGCAGCGGTCAGGTGGAGCAGAGCAACATCGAGCTGCGCAACGGCAACGGTCAAACCCGCTACTTCCAGATCATCGCCACGCCGCTGCACGGCACCGATGGCTCCATTCCCCAGGTTCTGGAACTGGTGCGCGAGGTGACCGACATCCGCGAGCTGGAACGCCGAGTGGGCACGCAACAAGAGTTCCTGGAGGCGGTGAGCAATGACTCGGCCGACGCCATCATCGGCCTGGATCCCCACAGCCGCATCATCTTCTGGAACAAGGGCGCAGAAGCAATCTTCGAATATCCGGCTCTTGAGATCCTCAACAAGCGCATCACCGTACTGACCCCCCCGGGTTCTGAGCGCAGAAAACGACTGCGCCACCTTCTCGCGCAGGTGCGCCGCGACCGATATATCCGCAACATAGAGACCATGCTCACCACCAAGAGCGGTCGTGATGTGCCCGTGGATGTGACGCTCAGCACCATCCGCGACAGAGAAGGGGCGATCATTGGCTTCTCTTCGGTCATTCGTGACATTAGCGAGCGAAAGCGCCTCGAGGAGAAGGTGTTGCAGGCGGAACGTTTGGCAACGGTGGGGCGCATGGCTGCCAAGGTAGCCCACGACATTCGTAATCCCCTCTCCTCCATTAGCCTGAACGTCGAGCTTCTCGGCGACGAGGTTGCCAACCTCAGCCAAGCCTCCAACGAAGAGATTCGCGATCTGCTCAGCGCCATTGCCTCGGAGGTGGACCGCCTGGCGCAGATGAGCCAGGAGTACTTGGAATTCGCGCGCGTCCCCAAGTTGAAGCTGCAACTCAGCGACGCCAATCATCTGATGGGCGAGCTGCTCAAGCGTTCCTCGGCGGAACTGGGGGCCAAGAAGATTGCGGTCATCACTCGGTTCAGCGAGGACCTTCCCCTGGTGCGGGTGGACAGGGCGCAGATGTACCGCGCGCTGCAGAACCTGCTGCGCAATGCGATCGAGGCGATGCCCAACGGCGGCACCTTGACGTTGGCGACCGAGCGAAATGGCGACTGCGTGCTGATGAAGGTGGCCGATACCGGCATAGGGATCGACGAGGGCGAGCTGCCCAAGATCTTCGAGCCTTTCCACAGCACAAAAGAGTTTGGCACCGGCCTGGGGTTGACCATCACCCGTCACCTGGTCGAAGAACACGGCGGCGCGGTCACCTGCAGGAGTAGGGTGGGCGAGGGGAGCGAGTTCGTTATCGCGCTCCCGTTGCACGGCGCAAGAAGGGCAGAGTTGGTGTGAATCCAGCAGAAAAGACAATACTGGTCGTTGATGACGAGAGCGATCTGCGCGACTCGTTGGGAAAGGTGCTGCGCAAGGAGGGCTACGTGGTGCTCCTGGCCGACTGCGGCGAGCGCGCCTTGGAAGTCTTGGCCAGCAAGCACGTGGACCTGGTGCTCACCGACTTGCGCATGCCGCAGATGAGCGGCATGGACCTGCTGCGCCGCATCAAACAGCAGTGGCCAGACATCGAGGTTCTGGTGCTGACCGCCTACGGCACCATCGAGGGGGCGGTGGAGGCGATGCGCGCCGGGGCCTATGACTTTGTCACCAAGCCGCTGAAGCGGGCGGAGTTGGTCCAGGCCATCCGACGGGCCGCCGAGCGGCAGACTCTGGCCATGGAGAACCGCTACCTCCGCCAAGAACTGGAGGGCCGCCGGGGCTATCAGCTGGTGGTCGGCCGCAGCGAGGCGATGCGCCGGGTCATGGAATGGGTGGAGCGCCTGAGTGCCATCTCCTCCACCGTCCTCATCACCGGGGAAAGCGGCACAGGTAAGGAACTGGTGGCCAGGGCCATCCATGCGCGCAGTCCCCGGGCCGAAAAGCGCTTCGTGGCCATCAACTGCGGGGCCATCCCGGAAAGCCTCATGGAAAGCGAGCTCTTCGGCCACACTCGGGGAGCATTCACCGGCGCCATTCGCGACAAAGACGGCCTGTTCAAGGTCGCTGCCGGTGGCACGCTGTTCCTGGACGAGATCGGGAGCGTCCCCCTCGGGTTGCAGATCAAGCTCTTGCGCGCGATCGAGGAAAAGGAAATCCTCCCCGTCGGCAGCACGACGCCAATCCCCGTGGACGTGCGCATCATCGCTGCGTCCAACCGGGACTTAGCCAAGGAGGTGGAGAGAGGCACTTTTCGCGAGGACCTCTACTATCGCCTGAACGTGGTGGGCATTGAGATCCCGCCGCTGCGGGAGCGCAAGGAGGACATTCCGGAGCTGGTGCAGTATTTCATCGCCCTGCATGCGGCCGAGCTCAACTCCAAGGTGGAGGGCATCGACGACGAAGCCATGGCCGCGCTGATGGCCTATGACTGGAAAGGCAATGTGCGGGAGTTGGACAACGTCATCGAACGGGCGATGATTCTGTGCGACCGGCCGCTCATCGGCGTTGCTCACCTTCCGGTGAACCTCCAGCCGAACCTTTTTGAGCGGCCTGGACGCTCGCGGCGCCTCAAAGACGCGGTCAAGGACTTTGAGCGGCAGCACATCATGGCCGTGCTCCGGCACACCGGTCACGACAAGGAGCGCGCTGCAGAGATCCTTGGGGTAAGTCAGTCTTCTCTCTATCGCAAGATGGCTGAACTGGGGATTCCGACCACGTCGGCCCATTCTTAGTTTTGGGAAGGCCCCAAAGTGCCTTTCCCAATTGCGGGAACCAACGCTGCGGAGAAGTTGGTGGAGGAAGCTTCTCCACGGTTAAGTGCATGAACAAAGGGGAAGTTGCGCTGCAGGGCGGCACAGAGCGCATGGCACAGTTCTTGAAAGTTTTCCACTCACCGACACGCTCAGTAGTGTTGAGGTCTGGAGCAGAAGCAGAAAGCAGCATCAGGACGGTGCCATGGCCACGCAGACGCCGCAATCTCGCGTGCTCATCGTGGATGACGACCATGAATTCCGCGTGTCATTGGGGAAGGCCCTCGCCAAGCAAGGGTACGAGGTGGAATTGGCCGCCGATGGCCTGGAGGCCCTGCGCGCGGTGGAACGAGGCAGCTTCGACTTGGTCATCACCGACCATCGTCTTCCTGGCCTCTTGGGGATCGATTTGCTGCCGGAGATCAAGCGGCGCAGCCCCCGCTCGGCGGTGATCCTGGTCACGGCCTACGGGGACGACACTGTGCGGCAGCGCGCCCGGGAGGCAGGAGCATTTGCGTTCTTGGATAAGCCCATCAAGCGCGAGGAGATCCTTACGTTGGTCGTCCAGGCCCTGGCGCGCAGGGACCAGACTTTGCAGCCTCACCCGTGATGGCCAGGCGACCTGCCTCTTGGTTGGAGAATTGCGGGATGGAGCAAATCAAAACCGAAGAGATTCTGGAAATCATCGACAAGCACCGCGCCGCCGGTGGCGACACTATAGCGATTCTGCGCGAGGTTCAGAACAAGTACGGGTTCCTTCCTGAACAGGCGTTGCGCGTGGTGGCTGAGCAACTGCGCCGCCCATTGGTGGAGCTGTACGGCGTGGCGACGTTCTATCGCTCGTTTCGTCTTAAGCCGCGCGGCAAGCACCTGATCTCCGTGTGCATGGGCACAGCCTGCCATGTGCGCGGCTCGCCGATGGTGGTGCAGGAGTTCCAGCGCCAGCTGGGCATCGAGGCCGGCCAGACCACTTCCGACAAGCAATTCACGCTGGAGACGGTGAACTGCCTCGGCGCATGCGCCCTGGGCCCAATGGTCGTCGTGGACGGCCACTACTTCCCTCACATGGCCAAGACCAAGGTGCGCCACGTGCTCGACCGCACGCAGGAAGGACTTGACAAGGTGGACGTTGCCACTGACGAGCGCGTCTTTCCGGTGCAAGTCAACTGTCCGCGGTGCAACCATAGCCTCATGGACCCCGACTACCTCATCGACGGCCACCCGTCCATCCGGCTGACCATTTCCTTCGGGCAGAAACATGGCTGGATTCGCCTGTCGTCGCTGTACGGCAGCTACACCATTGCCTCGGAACACGAAATCCCCATGGACACGATTATCCACAACTTCTGTCCACACTGTCACGCCGAGTTGGTGGGGGCGTCCAATTGCACCGAATGTGGGGCGCCGATGTTCCCCATGGTGGTGCGCGGAGGTGGCATGGTGCAAATCTGTTCGCGGCGTGGCTGCAAGAGCCACATGCTGGACCTGTATGGTGTGAACTTCTGACCAGTTACCGTCGACGCGGGGTGCAAAGGATCGAAACGCCAACAGCGAAGCCGGATTATGAGACGACTCAACTCCATTGACGAGTTCTATCAGCTGCAGCAGATCCTTCTTGCCGACCACGACCCCAGCATGCCGACCATCGTCATCTCCGCTGGCACGTGTGGGCAGGCGAGCGGCGCCAATGACCTCATTCGCATCGCCAAGCGAGAACTGCTCAACAAGGGCCTCACCGACAAGGTCCGCCTGCTCATCACCGGGTGCCACGGCTTCTGCGAGATGGAGCCCTCGGTGCTGGTGGAGCCGGCCCGAACGTTCTATCCCAAGGTGACCATCCCGGACATGGTGCGCATCGTGGAAGCAGTGGCCAGCGGCCAGGTGATCGAGGAACTGCTGTACGTCGACCCGGTGACCGGCGAGCGCTTCGCCAGGCAGGATGACCTGCCTTTCTTTCGCAAGCAAGTGCGCACCATCCTCAGTCGCAACGAGCGCTTGGACCCCATCCGCATCTACAACTACATCGTCCATGGCGGCTACAGTTCGTTCGTGAAAGTGCTGGCCAGTCGTAATCCCAGCTGGGTCATTGAGGAGGTCAAGGCGTCGGGCTTGCGCGGTCGGGGAGGCGCGGGTTTCCCCACCGGCAAGAAATGGGAGCTCTTGGCCACCCAGCCGGACGGCCGTGGCAAGTATCTGGTGTGCAATGCCGACGAGGGCGACCCCGGCGCCTACATGGACCGCAGCGTGCTGGAGGGTAACCCGCACAGCATCATCGAAGGGATGCTCATCGGTGCCTACGGCACGGGTGCCACAGAGGGCATTATCTACGTCCGCGACGAGTACCCGCTTGCCGTCAAGCACTTGATCATTGCCCTGCGCCAGGCCCGCGAGTTAGGCCTGTTGGGCGAGAACATCCTGCGCACCGGCTTTTCCTTCGACATCCGCCTGGTGCGTGGCGCCGGCGCCTTTGTGTGCGGCGAAGAGACTGCTCTGATGCACTCCATAGAGGGCAGGGTCGGCGAGCCCCGGCAGCGCCCGCCTTTCCCCGTGCAGAAAGGGATCAACGGCCGGCCCACGGCGATCAACAACGTGGAAACCTGGGCCAACATCCCGGTGATTTTCGAGATGGGGGCTGAGAAGTTTGCCAGCATCGGCACCAAGGGCAATTCTGGGACGAAAATCTTCAGCTTGGTGGGCAAGATCCGCAACACCGGCCTGGTCGAGGTGCCGATGGGCATCACCATCAAGGAGATTGTCTACGACATCGGCGGCGGGCCGTCTGGCAAGGCAAAGATCAAGGCGGTGCAAACCGGGGGGCCTTCGGGCGGTTGCATTCCGGCAAGCCTGTTTGACCTGCCCATCGACTACGACAGCTTGGCGCAGGCCGGCTCCATCATGGGTTCCGGCGGGATGATCGTCATGGACGAGAATACCTGCATGGTGGATGTGGCCAAGTACTTCATGAACTTTCTGCGCGACGAGTCCTGCGGCAAGTGCTTCACCTGCCGGAAGGGCACGCAGCGCATGTGGGAGATCGTCGACGACATCTCGCGGGGAAAGGGGAGCAATGGGCAGCTTGCGCTCCTGCAGGAGCTGGCCGAGGTGGTCAAGGACACCACCATGTGCGGGCTGGGGCAGACGGCCTCCAACCCGGTGCTCTCCACTCTGCGCTACTTCCGCCACGAGTATGAGGAGCACATCCAGAAACGCCTCTGCCAGGCCGGCGTGTGCAAGGAGTTGGTGGGCGCCCCATGCCAGTCGGCCTGTCCGCTGGGCACGGAGGCATGGCGCTACGTGGCGCACATTGCCCGCGGCGAATACGAGGAGGCCTACCGCGCCATCCGCGAGGCGAATCCATTTCCCTCCGTCTGTGCGCGCGTCTGCCATCATCCGTGCGAGGAACGCTGCCGGGCCGGGACGGTCAGTGGCCAGGCCATCGCCATTCGCGCCCTGAAACGGTTCATCACCGACCGCATGGATCCCATGACCTACAGGCCGACGCCCGTCAAGAAGGTCCTGAAGACCAGCCCGGCGGTGGCCATCGTCGGGGCGGGGCCGGCCGGTCTGACTGCTGCCCACTATCTGTCCCTCATGGGGTACCGGGTGACCATCTTCGAAGCGGAACAGCGTCCTGGCGGCATGATGTTGAGCGCCATCCCCGCTTATCGCCTGCCCAGAGAGGTGCTGGAGAAGGAGATCAGCTCGCTTCTGGACAAGTACATCAGCGTCAACTATGGCGTGTCCCTTGGACGGGACATCACCATCGACGGTCTGTTCAAGGAAGGATTCAAGGCCATCTTCCTTGCTCTTGGCGCGCACAAGAGCCGCCGTCTGGGGATCGAAGGAGAGGATGCGGCTGGCGTGTTCCCGTCGATTCAGTACTTGCGCTCCTTCAACCTCGAGGAGCGGCAGCAGGCGCGCGGGCGCGTGGGAGTGATCGGCGGCGGCAACTCGGCGGTCGATGCGGCGCGGGTGGCTTTACGCCAGAAGGATGTCCGCAGCGTCACCATCTTCTACCGCCGCACCCGGGAAGAGATGCCGGCCTTTGCCGAGGAGGTGGAGGCGGCGTTGCAAGAGGGCGTACGCCTGGAGACGTTGGTCTCGCCGGTGAAGATTCTCACCAGACAGGGGCGGGTCAGCGGGCTGCGCCTGGTGCGCAATGTGCTGGGCGAGGTCGACGCCAGCGGCAGGAGGCGCCCGGTACCAGTGCCTGGGTCGGAATACGACTGCGAGCTGGATTCCCTCATCGTGGCTATCAGTGAAGGCTCGGATGTCGACTCGGTGGCAGTGGCCAGCGAACAGAAAATCGAAACCACTCCGGCGGAGACGGTCAAGGTCGACCCGGACACCTTGTGCACGAACTTGCCGGGAGTTTTCGCCGGCGGCGATGTGGTCAGGGGGCCGAGCACGGTGGTGCAGGCAATTGCCGATGGCAAGCGGGCCGCGGTGATGATTGACCTCTACATCCGGGGTGAAGAACTCCATCAGCCGCCCGAGGTACGGTTGCCGCGCGTCTACGTGCCGCCAGTGCAGGTGAGCGAGGAGCTTGCCGCAGCGCGCCGGGTCGAGACTCCTCGCGCTTCGGTAGAGTGGCGCAAGCGGGGTTTTGCGGAGGTCGAGATGTCGCTGACCGTAGAAGAAGCGACGCGCGAGGCGAGCCGCTGCCTGCGCTGCGATCTCGAATTCGTCCAACGGCCAGAAGCACGCGCCTGAAGCTGAAGGAAGAGCGACATGGTCAATCTCACCATCAACGGGCTAGCGGTGCAGTTTGAAGAGGGCACCACGCTCCTGGAAGCGGCCAGGTTCATGGGCTTTCCGATCCCCACACTCTGCCACATGGAAGGGCTCTCTCCCTATGGCGCCTGTCGGCTGTGTGTGGTGGAGATTGGCGAGGGGCCGCAGGCGAAGCTGGTGACCTCTTGTACCTATCCGGTCCAGGAGGGGCTGAAAGTGCGCACCGCCTCCGCACGCGTAGTGCGCGCTCGCAAGATGATCATCGAGCTTCTTCTGGCCTCATGTCCTCAGTCGAAGGTTATCCAGGACCTTGCCTCCAAGTTCGAAGTGCGCCAGCAGCGCTTTCGGCAGGAGTACGAAGACTGCATCCTCTGCGGCCTCTGTGTGCGCATGTGTGCCGAGCAGATGGCGGGCAAGGCCATCGGCTTCCGGGGCCGCGGCGAGCGCCGCAGCATTGGCACCCCGTTCGATATCCGCTCGGAAGAGTGCCGGCTGTGCGGCGGGTGCATCTACGTCTGTCCCGCCTGCCAATTGCGCTGCACCTACACCGAGCCGGAGAAGGCCATCTGTGGCGGCTGCGCGAACCTCAGCCCGCCGTGTATCGAAAAGGAG
>JACIZP010000322.1 GCA_014359355.1 Calditrichota bacterium
GGAGCGTGGCCAACAGCTGGGCATCGGCTTCCCCCTCAGCCGCGTCGCCACGGCGGTGTTCCAGGGTTCTCAGCAGCGTATGGAAGCGGGCCAGTCCCTGACCCGCAGCACTGACGGCCTCGTCGCTGTAGTCCAGCGGCGAACGATAATGACTACTGAGCACGAAGAAGCGCAGTTCCTCGCCCGAGTGCTTGGTGAGGGCCTGTTTGATGGTAGTAAAATTGCCCAGCGATTTGCTCATCTTTACGCCATTGACCAGCACCATGTTGTTGTGGAGCCAGTAGCGAACAAACGGCTTGCCCGTCGCCGCTTCGCTCTGGGCGATTTCGCACTCGTGATGGGGGAATGAATTCTCCAAGCCGCCGCCGTGAATGTCAAGGGTCTCGCCAAGGTACTTCATGGCCATGGCCGAGCATTCCACGTGCCAGCCGGGGAAGCCCCACCCCCATGGACTGGGCCAGCGCATGATATGTGCGGGCTCGGCCTTCTTCCACAGCGCAAAATCCGCCGGATGCTTCTTGTCGGGACTCACTTCCACGCGCGCGCCCGCCTCTTGCTCATCCACCGACCGCCCGGAAAGCTTGCCATAGGCAGGGAACTTGGTCACATCGAAGTACACCGAGCCGTTGACCTCGTAGGCATAGCCCTTGGCGATCAAGGTCTTGACAAGCTCGATCTGCTCGGGGATATGCCCAGAGGCGCGCGGCGAAATATCGGGCCGGACGACATTGAGCGCATCCATGTCCTCGAAGTAACTGCGCGTGTATCGTTCGACCAGCTCCATGGGCTCGACACGTTCGCGCGCTGCACCCTTCAATATGCGGTCCTCACCCGTGTCCAGGAGGTGGCCAACGTCGGTGATGTTCTGCACATAGCGCACCCGGTAGCCCAGGTAGCGCAGGTAGCGCACGATGACATCGAAAGAGACATAGCTCTTGGCATGACCGATGTGGGCATGGTCATAGACCGTAGGCCCGCACACATAGATGCCCACTCTTCCCTCGTGCAAGGGAACGAACTCTTCTTTTCGCTTGGTGAGCGTGTTGTAAAACTTGAGCGCCATCCTAT
>JACIZP010000323.1 GCA_014359355.1 Calditrichota bacterium
CCACCGGCGGGGTGATTGTGGAGGCCGGGAACGCCGCCGCCTACAAGACAGGCTCCTGGCGCGCTTTTAAGCCTGTGTGGAAGGAAGAGCGCTGCATCCACTGTCTCTTCTGCTGGATGTACTGCCCGGAGCCGGCGGTGAAAGTCGAGGGGGGCAAGATGAAGGGGTTCGATTACGACTATTGCAAGGGGTGTGGCATCTGCGCCAAGGAGTGCCCCGAGAAAGCCAACGCCATCGAAATGGTACCGGAGTTCTAGTTGCGCGGAGGAAGAATGGCTCAGATTGTTGCCCTCACGGGAAATGAGGCCGTTGCGGAGGCGATGCGGCAGATCAACCCCGACGTGGTGGCAGCTTATCCCATCACTCCGCAGACGGAGTTGATGCACAAATTCGCCGAGTTTCACGCCGATGGCCTGGTGGATACCGAGCTGGTGCTGGTGGAGTCCGAGCATAGCGCCATGAGCGCCTCCGTGGGCGCCGCGGCTGCTGGTGCCAGGGCCATGACCGCCACCAGTGCCAACGGCTTGGCCCTGATGTGGGAGATCGTCTATATCGCCGCCTCGCTGCGCCTGCCTATCGTGATGGCCGTGGTCAATCGCGCGCTTAGCGGCAACATCAACATTCACTGCGACCACTCGGACAGCATGGGCTGCCGCGACTCCGGCTGGATCCAGCTCTTCTCCGAGAATGCGCAGGAGGCCTACGACAACACCATCATGGCGGTCAAGATTGCTGAGGATCGGCGCGTGCTGCTGCCGGTGATGGTCACGCTGGATGGCTTTATCATCAGCCACACGGTGGAGCGCTTGGAGATCTTGGAGGATCAGCAAGTCAAGGACTTTGTGGGCGAGTACCGGCCTGAGCGCTACCTTCTCGACGTCGACCACCCGTTTACGGTGGGGCCGCTGGACTTGCAGGACTATTACTTCGAGCACAAGCGCCAGGAGATCGAGGCAGAAGAAAACGCGCTGCCGGTGATCGAGGAGGTGTCGCGTGCCTACGGAACTCTCTCCGGCAGGGGGTATGACCTGATCGAAGAATACCGCATGGAGGATGCAGAGCGTGCCGTGGTGGCCATGGGCTCCACCTGCGGCACGGCCAAGGTGGTCATCGACCAGTTGCGAGAGCAAGGAGAGGCGGTCGGCTTGGTCAAGGTCCGCTGTTACCGACCGTTCCCCTATGAGCGGATCATTGCGGCGCTCACGAAAGTCAAGGCGGCGGCAGTGCTCGATCGCGCGGTTTCCTTTGGCGCCAAGGGCGGCCCGTTGTACGGCGACGTGCGCTCCGCGCTGTTCAGCAACAACGGCCAGCACTCCGTGAAAGTGATCGACTACATCTACGGCCTGGGTGGACGGGACCTGGAGGAGGACCATCTGCACAAGGCCTTCGCCGACCTAAAGCGCGTTGTGCAGACCGGTCGGGTGGAGTTTGAGGTTGGCTACTTAGGGCTTCGCGAATAGCGACCACACGTTTGGGCGAGGTATGAGACATGGCGACCATCAAAGAACTTGCACAGAGAGGAGATAAGCTCTCCCCTGGGCATCGTGCCTGTGCTGGCTGCGTGCCGATCATTGCCTTCCATCAGGTGCTGCGTTCGGCCCAGGGACATGTGGTCTGCGGCTGTGCAACCGGCTGCATGGAGGTGGTCACGACCATCTTCCCCTACACCGCCTGGAAGGTGCCTTTTATCCATAACGCCTTCGAGAATGTGGCGGCCACCATCAGCGGGGTGGAGGCCGCTTATCGTGCCCTGAAGCGCAAGGGGCGAGTGGACAAGGACATCCGCTTCATCGCCTTTGGCGGAGACGGCGGCACGTACGACATCGGCCTGCAGTCCCTTTCAGGGGCGCTGGAGCGCGGGCATAACATGCTCTACGTCTGCTATGATAATGAAGCCTACATGAACACTGGCATCCAACGCTCCAGTGCCACACCGTTTGCTGCCGATACCAAGACCGCGCCCGCAGGCAAGGTGCACAAGGGGAAAAAACAGTTTCCCAAGAATCTGACCGAGATCGTCATCGCGCACAATGTGCCCTATGCGGCGCAGGCCAGCGTCAGCCATTGGAAGGACCTGAACCGCAAGGTGGAGCGGGCTTTGGCAGTTGAGGGGCCGACGTTCATCAATGTTCTGGCCCCCTGTCCGCCAGGATGGCGCTTTCCACAAGAACTGGGCATCGAGATGGCCCGCCTGGCCGTGGAGACCTGTTTCTGGCCATTGTACGAGTATGACCACGGCGTGCGCATCTTGAACTATCGCCCGAAGGAGAAACTGCCCCTCAGCGAGTGGACGAAGCATCAGGGGCGGTTCCGTCATCTGCATCGTGCCGAGAACGCGCACCTCTTGGCCGCGGCCCAGGAAGAGGTGGATCGTCGGTGGGAACTCCTGGTGCGCATGTGCGAGCAGAGCGCCGGTCAGAAGTGACCTAAACTCGGCGGGGCTCTATGACGCTTGCCAACGGTTTGACGCTGTTGCGCATCGCCCTTACGCCACTTTTTGTCGCTCTGATCCTGGGCGACAACCTGGTCAGTCTTTACGCGGGGTGCACAATCTTCGTGGTGGCCTCGCTCACAGATCTTTATGACGGCTACGTTGCTCGCCGGTTCGGCGCGGTGAGCACATGGGGCAAGTTCCTCGACCCCCTCGCCGACAAGATCCTCATCACGGCTGCCTTGATCTGTCTGGCTATCCTCGGCTATGTGGCGGTGTGGATGGTGGTGGTGATTGCGGTGCGCGACGCGCTCGTCACGGGGCTTCGCTCTTATGCCATGTGGAAGAGACAGCCAGTCGTCACCATGGGGTTGGCACGGGTGAAGACTGCTGCCCAAGCGGGGGCCGTGTACGCCGTGATGGCGTTTATGCTGGCAGAACGCACTTTGGCCGGGCGGCCATCGGCAGCGCACGCGCTCGAAGCGGTGCGACGGCTCGGCCTCCTGGATAAGCTCATGTTCGTAGTGACCTGCTTGACGGTGATCACAGGCATCCTCTATCTTGTGGATAACCGCGCCCATGTGCGTCAGGCGGTCGCGGCTCTGCTGCGCGCCCTTATCCCCCGTGGGGTGCGCGTGTGAGTTTCCTTAGCAAGTTGTGCGCCACCGGTTTTTACACCGGGTTTTCGCCTGTGGCACCTGGCACCGTGGGGAGCGCGCTGGCACTGATCCTGGCTGTGTTGCTTCCGCCACCCGGGGCACTGGGCAGTGCAGTGGTGCTTCTTCTGCTTGTACCCCTTGGAGTAGTGACGGCGACGCGCGCTGAGCAGGTCTACGGGCACGATGCCTCGCAGATCAACATCGACGAGATCGCGGGGATGGCGCTGGCCCTATTTGGCCTGCCCAAGACCATTCTCGCGTATGGGACGGCGTTCCTGGTCTTCAGGGCCCTGGATGTGCTCAAGCCGTTTCCCGTGGATGAGCTCCAGCAGTTGCGTGGCGGCTGGGGCGTAATGGCCGACGACCTCATGGCTGGCCTTTACACGTGCATAGGCCTGCACGTGATGCTGAAGCTGTTTGGCTGAGCGACGTCTGCAAACAACAGCGTGGATGTCGGACAAGGTGGGTTGAGCCGGAATAGAAAACTCACCTTTGTTTTTTCTTGGAGAATTGCTTATATTTCAACCTGTCAGAGCGCCGAGCAGAGCATGAAAACGGGCGAGCGAATAGTTGCCGAGTTGGTGACCGTCGGCGATGAGTTGTTGGCCGGGCGTCTGGCCAATGGCAATGCGCAGTTCCTGGCGCGCGCCCTGCGAGAGGTCGGCGTAGTCACCCAGTGGATGACCACGGTGGGTGACGACCGTGAGCAGATGCGCGATGCGTTCGCACGGGCACTTGGCCGTGCCCAGGTGGTGGTCATCACCGGTGGTCTGGGCCCGACGCCTGATGACCTGACCAGACAGGTGGTTGCGGAGCTCTTGGGCGTCCCGTTGGTAATAGACGAAGAGGCCCTGGCTGCCATACGCGCTCGCTTTGCGGCCCGCGGCCTGCGCATGAGCCCGAACAACCAGCGCCAGGCGCAAATTCCGCAAGGGGCGACTGTTCTGCGCAACCCCTTAGGTACTGCGCCGGGGTTCACGTTCCGGTGGCAGGGTGCGATCGGCTTTGCACTCCCCGGTGTGCCGGCGGAGATGCGGGCGATGGTGGAACAGGAGGTCCTCCCCCGCGTGCAGGTGCTGGCTGGCTGGTGGTGCGTGGTTGAGCGGGTTTTGCGCACCACGGGGATCCCGGAGTCGGCCCTTGCAGAGCGGCTCAGCGGGGTGGACGAAGGGCAGGCGGTTCGCCTCGCCTACCAGGCCGGCAGCATAGGCGTGGACGTGCGTTTGACCGCTGAGGGGCCGGAGCGCGATGCCTGCCAGCGGGCGGTAGAACATGCGGCGGAGATGGTGCGCCAGAAGGCGGGAGAATTCATCTACGGCACCGACGACTGCCGGCTGGAAGAAGCGGTGGGCAAGCTTCTGAGCAGTGCCGGCAAGAGCATCGCCGTGGCGGAATCCTGCACCGGCGGCTTGGTCGCCCACCGCTTGACTAATGTCTCCGGCAGCTCGGCCTATTTTGAGCGCGGAGTGGTTGCTTACAGCAACCAGGCCAAGGTGGAACTGCTGGGCGTGCCCGAGGGGCTGATCGCGCGCCACGGGGCGGTGAGCCCGGAAGTGGCAGTCGCCATGGCAGAGGGGATCCGCCGCGTGGCAAGGACCGACCTCGGCCTTTCGACAACAGGGATTGCCGGGCCGACAGGCGGGACGCCGACCAAACCGGTGGGGTTGGTGTACATAGGGTTTTCCGACGGCACGCAGAGCGTGTGCAAGCGAGGCCTTTTTCCCTTCGATCGTCTGGCCAACAAAGAGCGCGCGGCCACGGCGGCATTGGACATGGTACGGCGGTACCTCCTCGGCTTGCCGCTCCTCAACGACGAGATATGAGAGGTGGCTTTGGCGAAGATTCGCACGTTCATCGCCATTGACATTCCGGCGGCACAGAAGGAGCAGATTGCGCAGCTGCAGGCCACCCTGCGCCGCGTGGGCGGGCGTATTAGCTGGACACGCCCGGAAGGCATCCACCTGACGCTCAAGTTCCTCGGAGACGTGGATCAGGCACAGATCCCTGCGGTTGCCGAGGCGGTGGCACGGGCTTCCCGACAAGTCGCGCCCTTTGAGGTGAGCATCGCAGGGGTGGGCGCCTTCCCCAATTTTCGGCAACCCCGTGTGTTGTGGGTGGGCATCGAGGAGCCAACCGGCAGGCTGAAGACGCTGGCGCGCGCCATCGAGGAAGAACTCCGCCCCTTGGGTTTTCCGCCGGAGGGGCGCGACTTTTCGCCGCACCTGACCCTGGGCCGGGTGAAGGACCCTCGCGGCGTGGAGTCCGTGGTGCGCGCCCTGCAGCAGGCCAACTTTGCCGCGGGCACATTTGTGGCTCACGAGGTCCGGGTCATGAAGAGCGACCTCAAACCAACAGGGGCGGAGTACACAGCGCTGCACCACATCGCACTCTCTTCTCACTAACGAAGGTGGGGCTGACAGATGACTGACCAAAAGAGCGAAAAAGAGCGGGCGCTGGAACTGGCGCTGTCACAGATCGAACGTCAGTTCGGACGCGGCTCGGTGATGCGCCTGGGGGAGGAGAGGGCACGAGTCAAGATCGAGGCCATCTCCACCGGCGCCTTGTCCCTGGACGCAGCCATCGGCATCGGCGGCATCCCGCGGGGCCGCATCATCGAAATCTTCGGCCCCGAGTCCTCGGGCAAGACCACGTTGGCGCTGCACATGATCGCCGAGGCGCAGAAGGCAGGGGGGATCGCCGCCTTTATCGACGCAGAACACGCGCTGGACGCCAACTACGCCCGCAAGCTGGGGGTGGACACCGACAATCAGCTCATCTCCCAGCCCGACACCGGCGAGCAGGCCCTGGAAATCACCGAAACCTTGGTGCGCAGCG
>JACIZP010000324.1 GCA_014359355.1 Calditrichota bacterium
GGCAGGCGCCAACCCAAGAGGCGGAACCCCTGCTTCTCGCCCACGTGCAGGTTCAGGTCCAGCGTTAGGCGGATGGGCCTGTCCCACTCCAAAAAGTTCTCGCGCAGCGGCTTCTCTGCCAGCCTGCCCGCCTCCACCAGCAGGTTATCGCTCGGTTTGGAGCTCTTCCCTTTGCTCACCGCGTAGGTGAAGTTCAGCGTTCCGGTGAGGTAGCGGGCGTAGCGCTGCCGCAACCAGAGCTCAATGCCCTTGGAACGAGCATAGTCCATGTTGAAGTACATCAAGTAGCTGATGTTGCCCAGCCGCGGGTTTTCCATCTGCACCCTCTCGGCCGTCGGATAGTCGAACATGTCCTTGTAATAGGCCTTGAACTCCGCCACCAGGTTTTCGGTGAACTTGTGTTTGATGCCCAACTCGTAGGCCACGGTGGTGGTGGGATTGAGATTCGGATTGCCGAAGAGCTGGTAAGTGGCCGGCGAGGTGGCCTTGAGCTTGGCGTAGACGTATTGCCCTTGCGGCCGCTGCGAAAAGTGCCCGTAGTGGAAGTAAAGCACATCCCGGTCAGTGACTGGGTGGGAGATCCCCACCCTTGGGCTTAGATGTCCCTTACCCCGCATGCCCAGGACTTCGAAGGTGTCGTCGTAGAACTTTTTCCGCGCCGCCGCCGAGATGATGACCGTCTCAGGGTCGTCGATGGCATCCTGCACGAATTTGCCTGGGAACCAGTAGTCGTACCTCATCCCCACGTTGACAATCATGCCCTCGTAGGTGATGCGATCCTGCAAGTAGAAGGCGCCGGCAGTGGAGTAGACGCGATAAATGTCATAGCTGCGGCCATACCCACTTTCACTGCTCACCCACGGGTCGACGATGTCCACCACTTGCATGGTGGTGTACTCCACCTCAAATCCGCCCTTCACCTGATGCTTTGGGTCGATCTGACTGGTGAGGTGGCCCTTCAGCGTCCAGGTGTCGCTGAAATAGTCGAACCACTGTCCATAGTCGCCGTGGTCGTAGAAGCCGTCGCCGCGACGAATCACCACATCCCCGCCAGAGCCGGGAAGATAGCGCACCGGTTCCAGGTCCAACTGCTCCACATACTCAGACCAATGCTTGTTCTGCACGGCGCTGTGCGTGGAAGTGAAAAAGTTCCCCAGCGTTAGCTCGTAAAAGGTGCGGGCAGATAGCGTATGCATCCAGGAGGCGTTGCTGAGGATGCTCTCCGAGGTGAAGGTCGGATAGTGGTCCAGGTGCTTGCTGAACTCGTATGGGAAGTAGCGGCGGGAGATGACGTAGCGCCTAAAGAACCCCTGATTGATGCTGAGCGAGCGATCATAGGACAGGGAGAACTTTTGGTTGGGGTTCACCCTCCAAGTGAGCTTGCCCAAGACGTGCCAGTCATTCTCTTCGCGTGGGGCAAACGGCTCCAGCCCAGAACGGCTCGGGTACAGGCGCGATGCCTTGGGCAGGTACGTATCTGACACATTCCCATACCCGGACAGGAATAGACTCACCGACCCTGGCACGCGCAGACCCAATGCAGGGAGGATGAACCCGGTGAAAGGCTCCGGCCCGCCCAGATTGAACTCCAACACCTGTGTGTTGTAGCTCTTGAACAGACCGAAATTGGGCCGATCGGTTTTGACGGCCAGCCCGCCGCTGTAACTGTCTCCTCCCTCCTTGGTGACCACGTCAATTACCCCGGACATGGCCTGGCCGTACTCGGCGTTGAAGCCGCCGGTGATGACCTTCAGCTCCTTGATGGCGTCCGCGTTCACGTACAGGGTGTTTCCATAGCCAGACAGCGGATCTTTGATGGAAATGCCATCGACGATGTACAGGCTCTCATCTGCTCGGCCGCCCCGAATGTGAATCTCGTTGTCGGCCTTGACCACACCTGCCTGTTGGGTAACGATGTCCTGGACGTTTTCTACGATGCGCTGGCGTATGTCGTCGGCGCTAAAGTGCACCTCCGAAGCGGTCAGGTCCACCTGCAGCAGTGGCCGCTCGCCGATGACGACGATCTCCTGGCCGAAGGCCAGCACCGACTGTTCCAGTTCAAAGTCCAGGACGACCCGCTGACCGGCCGCCACCTTCACGCCTGTGCAGAGCTGAATCTTGTAGCCGATCATGGAGGCCTGAATGTCGTACTGGCCAGGGCTGACGCGTTCGATGACGTAGCGCCCGTTCTCGTCCGTGGCGGCGCCCATGTACGTGCCCTTGACCACGACGTTGACGCCCGGCAGCGGCTCGCGCGTCTGCTTGTCCACAATGGTGCCGACAATGCTCCCCTTGCTCCGCGGCTGCGCAGCAACCACCGAGCAGCACGCCACCACCAGCACCACGATGAACAACCTTGGCTTCATAGCCCAAACTCTTCCCGCAAGATGTACCGCAGGACCTCCTCGGCATTGCCGAGGCCATCGCAATAGTTGAACGGAAGCGAGAAATAGATGGATCGCCCCTGTCCCAGGATGTAGCGCACGCCAACGACCGGTGAGCCCTTGTACGGCACGGCGACGCTGGCCGTCGAATCAGGCTCCATGCGCCATACTACCTGAGCCTGCGGGCCTGGCACCAGTGCAGAGACGCGGTTCCCAATCAGCTTCCCCACTTTCAGCGTCAAGGCCGAATCGCGCGGACTGTTGGTGAAGGAGGCAAGGACCTTGACGCCCGCAAGCAGTCGCCCCCCCGGATTTAGGCGGAACACCGAGTCTATGTCAGTAAACGTCCAGGCAGTGTCGGGCACCTCCTCGTTAGCATTGGTGATGAACACCTTCCCGCCGGCGGCGATGTATTGGGTGATGCTCAGGCCAGCCTGCGCCAAATTGGGGCGTCCCAGATGAGAAAACCAGATCACCGCCTTGAAGTAGCTGAGGTTGGCCCTTATATCCGCGGTCGCGTAGGGGAGGCTGTTTTGCGGGTTGATGACCGGTGTGCGCCAAGTGCCGATTTCCCAGACGCTGTAGCCTCCTTCGCCAACAATATTGCGCAGCAGTTGCTCGTAGTAGCCCTGCACCTGGTAAGTGCTCTGGTCCTGGGCAAAGTCGTTCACCAGCAGCACGTCACCCCGGGGCTCCTTGACCACCCAGGTATTGGGCGTCTGCGGATCCGTAGGATCGGGGAACGAGATGACCCTGCTTTGCGCCCCAGCGATGTCTTCTGCCTTCACGAAGAAGCGATGGCTCCCTGGCGAGAGCCCAGTGAGGGTCACACTCCGCGCAGTCCCGGGCAGCTCCTGCCAAGTTGTGGTGTCGTCAAGGGCGTAGAGGATCTTGACCACCGACTCGTCGCCGTCCGGGTCGCGCACATCCCACATGAAGGTGCGCGTGGGGAAGGTGTAGGCCGTCACATTCGGGTTCCCAGGCGGTGCGGGTGGATTGCTGCGATAGCGGAAGGCGATCTCCGGCGGAGAATTGTACACCGGGAAGACCATGGTCGCAGGCGTCGGGTCCTCAGCGCCGTCATCATCCACAGCCCACACGCGGAAGGTGAAGCTCGCAGAACGCGCGCGAATGGGCACATAGAAGGTATCATACTCCGACGTGGTCCACCGCCTTTCCGGCTGATAGTCCCACTGGATGTAGTAGCCGACCACCTCGCCGTCGGGATCCTCCCCCCACCAGTGCAGAATCTGCCTGCTGGCGGTGGTGTCCAGGCCGACGATAGTCGTATCCACCCCGTGCGGACCGGGGACGAGCAACGTGTCCGGCTTGACGGCCAGAAAGAGGAACGTCTCGGGTGCTACGTTGCTCAGGGCCCGGGACTTCCGCTCCTTGTGGAATGGGTTCCTGTCGCAGGCGACCAGCAACAGTGCCGCCCCGGCAGCCACCGCCAGCAGCAACCGCGGCCTTATGTGCAAGAAAGACCTCATGAGCAACTTAGGCTGCTCTACCTTCTCCCAAAGGGTCACCTCCTCACGCGTCCTGCACCGAGCAACGCAACAGCTAACGCACCAACAGCATCTTCCTTGCGGCGATGAACTCGCCAGCCTTGATCCGGTAGATGTAGACGCCGGCAGGCACTTGCTGGCCGCGCTCGTCGGTTCCGTCCCACGGCAGCACGTGACGGCCCGGCGGCAGTGCTTCGTCCAACACCGTCTTCACCTTCTGGCCGAGGAGGTTGTAGACTACAACGGTCACATTCTGGGTCGACGGAATCTCGAAATAGATCTTGGTGCAAGGGTTAAACGGATTCGGGAAGTTCTGCTCCAGGCGATAGGTGTACACCGGCGGCACAAAACCCGGATCGACGCCCACTTTCTTGCCAAAGTCTTTCGCGTCGCGCACTTCGATCTTGTAGGTGCCGAAGCTGTACAGGAACACACCCTGGATCAGATCCACCTTCTCTCCAGGTCGGATGGTATCGCCAAAGGCCACCAGATACCCACCGCTCTGGTTGACGTAGAAGAGGTTGTTCGGGTCCTGGTCGCGAGCCAGCATAAAGTCGCCGTCCACAAGGCAGGGGCCGCTGCCGTCGTCGAAGGTCACGTCGTAGCGGTTGACGCTCATTAGCGTCGCATTGCTGATACGCACCAACACCCCTTCGTAGGCCTCGACGTCCGGGCTGGTGGCTGCCAGCGTCCCCGTGGTCACGTCGATGGGCGAAATGACGTACCCAGAGCCAGCCAGCTCATAGGAGTCTGCCAGGAGCACGGTGTTGTTGTCCCACTTGTAGTGCCAGTCGGGGTTATACTCGGTCACTTTGCCCGTCACTGCCACCATATCGCCGCGGCTGAGGGTATTGGGGAGCCCGAAGACGAAGATGCCGCTCCACGGTCCCTCAGCATCCTGCATGGCGTAGGCCTTGAAGATGCGGTTGGCGGAGCTATCTGTCGTTACGATACCGGTCAGCGTCACCGTATAGCCGTCGAAGGGCGAGTCGGCGATAGACCATGGCGTATACTGCACGTCAGCGATACGCGGCATGCCATCGCGCACCACGTAGGTGTAGTGCTGGTGGGCGGTGTCTGATGGCGCCAGGCTCTTCTGTCCCTGGTTGTCCATGGCTTCGATGAAGAAGCTGACGAAACTGCCGTGCGGTTGGGCAGGAATCTGCCCCGTGTAGGTGTCACCGCTGGGGTTGGCCATCACCACCCTGGTGTAACCTCCTGCCGCCCCCTTGGCCAATGGGTAGGCCGTGTCCACGCGGTACATGATGGCCACTTCGGTCACCTGCAAGTTGCTCCTCACCTTGGCCGACACCGAGACCGGGTTGGATGAGCGCGGCGCGGGGATGTCGCGGACGACCTCACTGATGACCGGTGGCGCCCCACCCCACTTGATGTCGCGCAGGTAGAGCGGCTCCAACTTGTAGGTCGTGCTGTCGGTGTAGTAGCCGTAATGATGGTACACCCAGCCGCGTATCGAGTCCGCCTGGGCCCCCACCGGCGGCCGCGGATGAGCACCGTAGTAAGTGAAGAGACTGTCGGAGTCATCATCCACCAAGACCGAGCCGGAGCCATCGTTCACCGCGAACAGCTCGTACTGGGGATTGTTCTTGGTGACCGTCACATTCTTGACGTGCACCATGCAATTCCCCCACTGCTCCGCGGTGACCGGCAGGCGCAAGTCGCCGGTCTTGACGTAATCAGGCGGAGGCAGCGGCTGGCCGATGCCGACGATGTCAATGGGACTGGTGATCCACAGCTCGGTCATGTTGCTTGGCCCGGTGCGATACTCACCAATGTAGCCGGTCACTTCGATGACGTCGCCTTCGAATAGGCTCGGGTAGGCGGTGGAATCTGGGTGGTACGAGAGGATGGCACTCCATGGTCCACCCTCTAACTCGCTCATGATGAACTTTACCCCGGCTCCCGCGTAGCTGAGACCGGTGGGCATGGTCACGATGCCGTGGAACGTGACCGTATCGCCTACGGCATAGGAGGTATCGGAGTAGGTGTCAACCGGCGCGAGGAGCAGATCAGAGTTGCGCACCTGTTGCACCCGCTGGATCCGCGTGAACCTGCCGCCCTCGACTATGTCCCACGCCAAGCGCGGCGCAATGCTGAACGCATTCGAGCCATAGAGGACGATGCCGGTCAAAGAGCGAATCGGCGCGCCTACCACGGGCGTGTAGAAATACTTGGCCCGCGTGTCAACCAAAATCGGGCCGGTCCCATCATCGACCTTCCAGTTCTTGTAGTTGCCGATATTGGTCTCCACGACGGTGACGTCTTTGACGCGTACCAGGCAGCCCTCGTAGGCTTCGCTGGCCGCCTGTGCCGTGGTCACTTCCAGGGGCGGCGGCAATTTCTGCCGCGTCGCGTGTCGCGTAAAACTGGTCACATCCTTTATCTGCGTCTGGCCGTAGTACTCACTGACCGTGCCGGTGACCGTGATGCTGTCCCCTTCTGCCACCAAGGTGGCATTGTAAAGAACCTGGATGCCAGACCAGGGCTCGGCAGCGTCCTGCATGAAGAAGTAGGCGTTGGAGATGCCGCCGTTGTTCGGGTTGCTCCCGCGATGCTCGGCGGTGACCACGCCTGTCACCGTGACGACCTGCCCGCTCAAGGGGGAGGCGCCTGTAGGGTCGGTGGTGTACTGGATGTCACGGATCTTGGTCTGCGCATGAGCCAGGCTTACCAGGAGCAGACCGGCGATCATCAAAGCACAAAATTTGTTTCTCATGCTCTCCTGCCTCCTCGATTGCTTTGGCCAACCATCATTTTATCACCAAGAACTTGCCAGTGAAGATTCTCCCCGTCCTCTTATCCTCAACTGTGTACAGATAGAGACCGGAGGCGATTGCCTGGTCGTTGCGCGTGATGAGGTCCCAGGCGTGCAGGCCCCCGGGGAACTTGATGTCTTTTCGTCCGGCGGTCGCAGCAAGGCGCGCCACGTCCTGACCTGCGTACTGACGACCGTCATGGTGGATCTCATCCACCAAGTCACCAGCCAGGGTGTAGATGCGGATGGTTGCTTCGAGCGGGAGATTGGCGAACCAGATCAACCGCTGTCGCTCCCCACTGCCATCCCAAAGGGCACTGCCCCGGTACGGGTTCGGGTAGACGTAGACCTTGAGCTCTTCCTCACTCGGCGGCGTGCCAGGAATGACGTAGGTCAGATTCTCATACACGGAGCTCTCCAAACTCGGCAGGTTGTTCACCGGGTTGCCGCGGTCAAAGGCGGTGACGCTGTAGAAGTAGCGGTCCGGCCACCCGTCGTGCAGCATCTCGTTGACAAATCGATAGTGGTACTGCCGGCCGTCGATGAGGGTATCGTGGCGGATGAGATCCAGCCCTGTGTCGTAGCCGAGGTTGTTCTTGAGGTCGAACTGCGCGAGGAGGGAGAATTCTTCCTGGCTGCCACGCGTCTTTGGGGAACTGTACACGCGGTAGCCCTCAAAGTCGATCTCCCGGGTGATGGGGTCCTCGGTCAGCTCCGGGAGATTGTCCCAGTAAAGCTCCACGCGGCCCCGCCCAGGCACCACCAGCAAGCGCGGCGAAGGAGGGGGCGACGGCAGGATATAGCGATCCAATCTGCCGTTGTGCGCGTAGATCCCCCGCTGCGGATTGTGGTAAACATCCTCGTCAATGTCCAGGTGCCCATCCCCGTCAAGATCTTCGCCAGGGTCCAAGAGCCCATTGCCGTCGGTGTCCTCGTTGGTCGCATCCAGGCGGCCGTCGCCGTCCACGTCCTCGCCGTTGTAAGCGATCTGTGCCCAGTCGGAGTTGAGGCGGAGGTTCTTGCGCCGCTCCGGGCTGTCCGCGTCGCCTGGCCCCCAGAACCCACACACCACCGCGAATACGGCATTCACCGAGTCACCAGGGGCGAGGTCGCCCAGAGGACCCATGGAAAGGAGGATCATCCAGCTGTCTGGTCTGTCCGGCACTGGCGGCGGTGGCGTGGTCGCCATTTTCTGAAAGCGCTCTTCATCATTGCGCGGCATGAAATAGTCGGGAAAGTCAACGTTGGTGGCGGTGGCCCACTTCCACTGGTTGTAGTTCACCTTGTAAGCAGCCCTTGGCACCGACGCCCCCAAGGCGCGGATGCCCAGATAGCTCTCGGCATAGCCATTGTCGCCGTCGGCGTCGTACTGGTACGCCATGTTGTAGGCCTCATCGAAGCCGTTGAGGTTGTCGTACCAGGTAAACCCACCGCCTGGCTCGTACCGGCTGGTGTAGTTCATGTTGGCCACCGAGGCATCCACCCACAGGCCCACGTGCACCTGCTCAATGGGATATGGCGACACGTTCCTAATTGTGTAATTGAGGATAACGAAGGCATCAGCAAACGAATAGTTCCAGGCGTAGGATTCCAGGTGCACGTCGATCCCCAAGGGCGTGTGCCCCAGAATCTCGATCTGTGTGCCCGGCACGCGCGTATTGCGGTCCGTGAAGTCACAGACAAAGTCCTGATGGGAAATGGCTGACGGATCAAAGTGCGGCGAGGTGATGATGGTCGAGCGCACGCGGATTGTGTCGCTCTCATCCGGGGAAGTGGTGAACTCAAAGCCCTCTTCGCCGTACTGGAAGACTCCGTCCACGATGGCTGTGGAAACGAGGGTCTTGTGTTCCCCCTGGGCGCCGCCGATGCCACCTACCCAGAGACCAGCATAGGAAAAGTGCTCGATGCGCTCTTTGTCCAGACGAGAGTGGAGCTTGTACTGGCACGAAGGCTGGTCCTTAAGGGCGACGAGGTATCCCTGACCCAACACGCCATAGTTGGTCACCGTCAGCCCGAGGTTGCCCACATTGTGGAAATGCCAATAATCGTCGATCGTCACCTTGCCCAGTGGCAGGTCGGAAGGACGGAGTGGGGGTTGGCCTGCTGCCGGCAGGGAGACGATCCCCGCCAACAACGCCGCGACTAAGAATTGGAGGTGGAACCTTCGCGCCATGCGGCCACGGCCCTGGGTTTCATTGCGTTATGACAATGGGCCCGGTCAGGAGGTGAGAGAGCTGCGCAGCTTCGGCTTGCCGGGCGTGCTAATATAGGACTTCCATGTGCAGAAGTCAAGCACATTTTTCTGTCCTCTCAACCCTCGCGCAGGTGCCGGAAGAAAAGCACCGCCAGCGTGATGCCAACTAGGCTAATCGCGCCAAACGGTACTGCCTCAACAAGCCGCAGGCTGCCTTCCTTGACCATCGGATAGACGATCCAGGCCGGCAGCGTGATGCTCATCACCAGTGCGTAGCCCAGACAGACGCCGGTGAGCAGGTAGCCCCACGCAGACCTGCGCAGCAAAAGGATCCCAGTGCACAGGAACAGTGGCACCACAAGCCCTAAGTCAAAACCTTGCGTGGTTAGGGTGGTCAACCCGGCCAGCTCAGGCGGAAAGCGGCCGCTCCTCATGATGGGCACGATGCGGGCCATCCACAACACCACAAGCAGCAGGCTCACTGCAAAGGCGAACCCTATGAACAGCCTCCGCGGAAAACCAGATCCGACATGCGCGCCAAGCCGCGGCACGTCAATGGTGGCGAGGGTGAGGAAGAAGGCAACTCCGCTCAACGCCACTACGCCCACATAGACGAGGAACATGCGATTGAAGGCGTACATGGTGAAGAGCTGGAAGTAGGTGTAGAAGAAATAGAACAAGAGGCCCGCCAACAGCACTCTGCCGCGCAAGGAACCCCGCCAGGCTGCGATGATGGCGAGGGCCAGGAGCGGTAAACCCACGGCCAGATTCACCGCGTCCCACACCATCCCTTCCATGGCCAGCGGTGCTGGGTCAAATCGATAGAGGCCGCTGCCGTGCAGCATGGCCTGCTCCCCGCGCGGAGTGAGGTATTCCTGGGGCTTGCCCGGCGTGCGGTCGCACAGTCCATTGAGCACCGCCACCAACACCAGACACCACACAACGGCGGCAAGCAGCAGGTGGACTTTCACACTGCTCCTCATTGGGCTTGCCAAGGACACCGGCGTAGCAGACGGAAGGTGGGCAACGGAGACAATTTCAGGTGCTCATCGACTCGAGGAACTCCTTGTTGGACTTGGTGCCGCGCATCTTCTCCAACAAGAACTCCATGGCCTCGGTCACCGAGAGCTCGGCCAGAACCTTGCGCAAGATCCAAACCCGGTTAAGCTCCTGCGGGGTGAGGAGGAGCTCTTCCTTGCGCGTCCCGGATTTGTTGATGTCAATGGCCGGGAACACCCGCTTGTCCGACAGGCGACGGTCGAGGACCAGCTCCATGTTGCCGGTGCCTTTGAACTCTTCGAAAATCACCTCGTCCATGCGTGAGCCGGTGTCGATAAGGGCGGTGGCGATGACCGTGAGGCTACCGCCTTCCTCGATATTGCGCGCCGCTCCAAAAAAGCGCTTCGGCTTGTGCAGCGCATTGGCGTCAACACCGCCGGACAGAATCTTGCCGCTGTGCGGCACCACAGCGTTATGCGCCCGCGCCAGCCGGGTAATGCTGTCCAACAGGATCACCACATCGTGGCCATACTCGGCCAGCCTCTTGGCCTTTTCCAGGACCATGTCAGCCACCTGGACGTGCCGCTCGGCCGGCTCGTCAAAGGTGGAGCTAATGACCTCCGCCTTGACCGAGCGCTCCATGTCGGTGACTTCCTCAGGCCGCTCGTCAATGAGCAGCACGATGAGTTTGATCTCCGGATGGTTGGTGGTGATGCTGTTGGCCACCTTTTGCAGGAGGGTAGTCTTCCCGGTCTTGGGCTGCGCAACGATTAGGCCACGCTGCCCCTTGCCTATGGGGGTCAGCAGGTCCATGATGCGCATGGAATAGTCGGTGGGCGAAGTCTCCAACCTGATGCGCTCCATCGGGTAAAGGGGCGTCAGGTTGTCGAAGAGCATCTTGCTCTTGGCAAGGTCGGGATTCTCGAAATTGACCGCTTCCACCTTCAGCAAGGCAAAGAAGCGCTCATTCTCCTTTGGTGGGCGGATCTGCCCAGACACGGTGTCGCCAGTACGCAGCCCGAAACGCTTGATCTGCGAAGGCGACACGTAGATGTCGTCGGGTCCGGGCAAGTAGTTATAGTCCGGGGAGCGCAGGAACCCGTAGCCATCGGGCAGCACCTCCAGCACCCCCTCGCCGAAGATCAGCCCTTCGCGCTTGGTCTGCTCCTCCAAAATGCAGAAGATGAGCTCCTGTTTGCGCATGTTGGTACAACCGGAGATTTGCATCTCCTGGGCGAGTTTCACCAGCTCGCCAATCTTCATCGCTTTCAGTTGGGCAATGTCCATACAGCAGTCTCCATGGTTAAAGTCAACATAACAGATTTCTCTCTTGGGTTGCCATGGGGCGACCCACAAACGGCAACAGCATGTGACGGGCGTGCGCTCGTCACACTACTCCCTTTGCCCGATCAAGATACCGCCTCACTGGCGGCACGTGCATTGTATGCTCGGATTTGAAAAACAGAAGGTATTGGACGCTTGACTCGACACGACGGGAATCGGTTGCTAACTCTGGGCGACAGCCTCCTCTGTGTTCTTGTCAAAGAAGTGGACCTTGCTCATGTCAAAGACAACGTCCATCTTTTCGCCCACGGCGGGTTCTCGGCGCGCCGGGATTCTGGCCACCATTGAGTTGCGCCCACAACTCAAGTAAAGGAAGATCTCGTTTCCCATCGGCTCGACCACCTCAACGGTGCAGGCCGCCTTCGAAGCCTCGCGCACATGTTCGGCATACTCGCTCAGGTGGATGTCCTCTGGACGGATACCGAAGATCATCTCTCGGTCAAGGTAGGATTTGAGGGTGGGCATGAACGCGGACGGAATGCGGAGGCGCATGGCGCCCGCATCGAACCACAGCCCATCCTGCTGCATGATGCGCCCTTCGAAAAAGTTCATCGCCGGACTGCCGATGAACCCCGCCACGAACTTGTTTTTCGGGCGATTGTACAGCGTCAGAGGGTCGGCAATCTGCTGGATCACCCCGTCCTTCATCACCACAATCTTGTCCCCCATGGTCATCGCTTCCACCTGGTCGTGGGTCACGTAGATCATGGTGGTCTCTAAACGGCCGTGGAGTTTAGAGAGCTCGGCGCGCATTTGCACCCGCATCTTCGCATCGAGGTTGGAAAGCGGCTCATCGAACAGAAAAACCTTCGGCTTGCGCACGATTGCCCTGCCCACCGCCACACGCTGCCGCTGGCCGCCGGAAAGCGCCTTGGGCTTTCTGTCCAACAGGTCCCTAATCCCCAGGATCTCTGCGGCCTCGTGTACCCGCTGCTCGATTTCCTTTTTCGGGTACTTGCGCAACTTCAGACCAAAGGCCATGTTCTCGTACACCGTCATGTGCGGGTACAGGGCATAGTTCTGAAAGACCATGGCAATGTCGCGATCCTTGGGGGGCACATCGTTGACCAGACGGTCGCCGATGTAGATCTCACCCTCGGTCACCTCCTCCAATCCCGCGATCATCCGCAGCGTCGTGGACTTGCCGCAGCCAGACGGGCCCACCAGTACCACAAACTCTTTGTCTTCGGCAACAAAAGTGGCTCTGTCCACCGCCACCACTTTTTTCTCAAATACCTTGGTAACCTCCTTAAGCTCCACCCTTGCCATGATTGTTTAGCTCCGGATTAGTGTGTCGAGAAACATGGGATCAGTCACGCATTTGGGTCTTTGGCATAAGAGGACATTCAGAGGGAATGTAGGGAACAGGGCTGCCGCACCACGAGCCGTCGAAATATAGGAAACAATCCCCACATTGTCAAGCTTTTTGTTTCGCACCCGTAACAATACGCACCCACCCGCACGCGTTCCCGCCTCCGGGACGCCTTCCCTCTCCCACCGGTCCGTCGGAGCTCCCACCCGGCTTTGGCGGGCTTATTGCCCTTGCTCTGCAGCCGCCAGGACCTCCCCCACCGTGTAGTGCGAGCCCGTACAAAGCACCAGGTCTTCGGCAGTCGCCAGACGACGGGCGAGCGCTACCCCTGCTCGAGGAGAATCCGCCTCGTGCGTGTGTACTCCGTGGGCGCGAAAGGCCGCCGCCATCTCTTGCGCAGGCAGAGCGCGAGGCGTGGCCGGTGCCACGGCAATTGCCACGGAGGCAAGAGGCGCGATGGCAGCCACCATGGCCTGGTAGTCCTTGTCACGCATCACCCCCATTACCACCAGCAGACGCCGGAAGGCGAATAACTGCAGTGCCGAGGCCACGCAGCGCATCGCCTCAGGGTTGTGCGCCACGTCGACCAGCGTAGTCGGGTGCTCTGCAATCCTCTGCAGCCGGCCTGGCCAACGAGTGTTCTCCAGGCCAGTACGAATTGCCGCGGGGGTAATGCGCGCGTCGTGGTGCGACAGGAGGTGGGCAGCGCTCACGGCCAACGCGCAGTTGCTCACCTGGTGTTCTCCCACCAGGGGGCTACGCAAACCCCGGAAGGCCACTCGCTCATTCACCAGCGAGAAAGTGGTCACCTCCTGCTCCAGTTCCACGTCGGTCACCCGGAAGAGCTCCTCAAGCGTGTGGAAAGGCGCCCTTAGCGAAGTGGCCACCGTGTGCAGCACCGTCAGTGCTTCGGCATTCACGGCAGAAGTGAGGCAAGGGACGCCAGGCTTCATAATGCCCGCCTTCTCCCTGGCAATATCGCTCACCGTCGCGCCCAGGTGTTCCACATGATCCAGGTCAATGCTGGTGATCAGGCTCAGCAAGGGATGGAGCACGTTGGTGGCATCCAGCCTGCCCCCCATGCCCACCTCCACCACGGCGATTTCCACTTCCCGTTCGGCAAAGTAGAGGAAGGCCATGGCGGTGATGGCCTCAAAGAAGGTGGCACCCAACTCATCCACCAGGGGGCGGACGCGCGCAACCAGCTCCACAAACTCTTCGGGGGCAATGGGCACGCCGTCGATGGCAATGCGTTCCTCGGGGCGCACCAGGTGCGGGGAGGTATACAGGCCTGTGCGCAACCCCGCTTTTGTCAGGATGGAAGCCAGCGCCGCCGCGGTCGAGCCCTTCCCATTGGTGCCAGCCACGTGCACGCTGGCAAAGCGCCGCTGGGGTTTGCCGAGGCGGGCAAGAAGCGCCTCAATGCGCTCTAACCCCAAACGCATGCCGAAGCGATGCAATCCGAACAGGTACGCAATCAGCTCTTGGCGGCGCCTGTCCTGGTGTCCCCCCAAGGGAGCTCCATCCCTCATTGCGTCAATCGATCCTGTGTGGGCTGTTCCAATAGAAGCGGGTGAGGCCGTTGCGCGTGCCGAACCACACATAGTCCCCGTCGAGGCAGATGGAGAACACTTCGTTGCTGGGCAGGCCGTCCTCCATGGTGAACAGGCGCCAGCGTTTGCGCTTGCGATCGTACTTGAGCACACCTTTGTCGGTGCTGGCCCAGACGGCGCTGGTGTCGGCAGCGATGCGGTTGACGCGTGCCCCGGTGTGCACCAGGCGGGCAGGTGGACGCATCCAGGTGCGGCTGTGCATGTCAAAGCCCTCGATGGACTCCACCGTGCCAAACCAGACCTCGTTGCCGCAGCTTGTCACTGCCGTCACCGTGCGGTTCACGGGCCCCTCGGGCGCGTTGTAGAAGCCCCCGGAGTCGCGGGCGCAATCGTAGACGTAAATGCCGTACTCGGTTCCCATCCACATGAGGTTGTGGGTGCGCTCCAAGTCGTAGACCGGGACGTCTCCCAGGGCCGGCCACTGCACCAGCTGGGCAACCAAGGAATCCGTACGCAGAGTGGCGCGCACCAGGCGGGTGACCCCACGTTGCGTGGCCGCCCACACATAGACGGAGTCCACCAGCACATCGTTGACCCACTCGTCTGGCAACAGCTCCGTCTTGCCGAAAGTCTTCCAGTACTGCCGCGCCCGGTCGAACCAGACGAGCCCCTGCTCGGTCCCAAGCCACACCTCGCGGTCGGCCAGAGCGATGGCCCGCACCCGTGCGCTCCGGAAACCCGTCAACAGGCGCGGCTCGTAGTAGAGCCAGGAGTCCCCGCCGTCCCAGGCAGTGACCCCGGAGATCTGCTCTTCGTCCGGACCACCTATCCAGAATTCGCTGCCCCCTCTGGCCACGATCCTGGCGTCCCGCTGGCAGAGGCCCAGGGGGAGCATGGTGAGGCGATAGCTTTTCAGGTCACCCTTGCCGGCGCCCAGGCCCCAGGAGCCAATCCACAGCAACTGCCACGGGTCAGTTGCCCAGGACGTGAGCGGGAACTGGCGGAGGTTGGTATCCTGCAGCGTTCCGCGCTCGTCGTAGAACAGTCCCACCTCCGCGAAAAGGTGGGGCAAGCTCTGGCGCGGTGCGCGCCGGCCAAACCAGATTACCTCCTCCGGCGGTTGCTCCGCGCTGGGGCCAAATCCCGAAACGCTCCCCACAAGATACTGTCCGTCTTCAGTTTCCAACCAGACCTGGTCGCGCACGAAACCGATGGAAACGACTCTGTCCGCCCCAGCCACGCCAATCTCATCGTAAAAGAAATTTGTCCACACCTGCGCCGCCGGCTGTAGATAGGCCACCGAGATTCCCGTGGCACACCACAGCAGCCCGGTGGTAAAGTCATAGCCAACGCACAGCACGTTGTTGTCCGCCAAGCCATTGCTCACCGTCCAGGGATACTCCCAGCGGCTGCGGAAGCGGTTAAATCGCGCCACGCCTCCGGTCGTGCCAAAGTAGACGTGCTGGTCACCCACTGCCACGTCGTTGACGTAGCGAAGTACCGAGTAGGTGACCCAGTCGCCAGGTGCATAGTTGGTGTTCGTACTGCGAATCCGCACCTCCTGCGCACCAGCGGGCAAGTTGGGCAGCAGAAAGAGCGCTCCCGCCGCCAGGACGAGCGCCCACCGGATGGGCGACTGCCGAAATGTGCAGGTCCTCATGACTCTTCTTCTCCCTTCGAAGAGTACTCCTCAGTGGCTTGGCCCCACCCATGAGCCAGCCGACGAATTCTCTCCAGGCGCGCGCGGGTGGCCCGTGCCTTCACCAGCACCTGCCCATCCTGATAATCCGCTTCCAGCACGTCTGCCAAGGCATAGAGTTTCGCGACCAGCCGACTGTCCTTCGCAGGAACCTGCATCTCGAACTCGATCAGCCTCTGCTCGGCGAAGCGCAGGATTTCCTCCCGCAGGCGATCCATGAAAATGCCGCGCGTGGCAGAGACCGCGATGCTGGGGCGGTGGGCCTCCAGCAGACCAGGAAGGAGGCCGGTGTTCGTGAGACGATCCACCTTGTTGAAAACGGTCAAGATGGGCCGGTCCAGCGCGTTGAGGGAACGGAGCACCTCCCGCACTGTGTCCATCTGCACGGCAAATTGAGGATGGCTCACATCCACGACGTGCACCAGCAGGTCGGCGGCCATCGACTCCTGGAGCGTGCTCATGAACGAGGCCACCAGATGGTGGGGGAGCTTGCGGATGAATCCCACCGTGTCGATGAGCACCACGGTGCGCCGCCCGTCGCTGTCCATGATGCGCACCGTGGGGTCTAATGTCGCAAAGAGGCGATCCTCCACCAACACGTCGGCCCGGGTGAGGGCGTTGAGAATGGTGGACTTGCCCACGTTGGTGTAGCCCACCAGGGCCACCTGAAACAGCTCCTCGCGGTGCTTGCGGCGGATAGCCCGCTGCCGGTGGATCTTCTCAAGCTCCTGGCGAAGAAAGTTGATCCGCCGCCTGATCTGCCGGCGATCGATCTCCAATTGGGTCTCCCCCGGTCCGCGCAGCCCGATGCCTCCCTCTTGGCGGGAGAGATGCGTCCACTGCCGCGTGAGGCGGGGCAGGAGGTACTCAAGCTGGGCCAGTTCCACTTGCGTCTTGGCTTCGCGCGTGCGCGCCCGCCGCGCGAAGATGTCCAGAATCAGCCCGCTGCGGTCCACCACCCGCGCGCCACAGTCCCTCTCCAAGTTGCGCACCTGCGCCGGGCTAAGATCGTCGTCAAACAGGATAAGGTTGGCCTGCTCCTGCTTGACCAGGGCACGCAGCTCGCTCACCTTGCCCCGGCCGATGAAGTAGGCTGGGTCAATCTCGCTGCGCTCCTGCAGCACTCTGCCCACTACCTCCGCCCCTGCCGTATCCGCTAACAACGCCAGCTCGTCAAGAAATTCCTCGGCTGTCCAGCGATAAGTGGAGCGTGTGACCAATCCCACAATGATGGCCCGTTCCCGTCGCGGGGGGGCATGTGTGACCACTCGATTCAAATCCTCGCCTCCTGTGGCGGTTCGTCAATGACCTCGCCCTTCTCTCTGTACAGCGCCATCTCGGCAATCATGAGGCCGAGCGCTAACAAGACGAACGGTCGCCTCAACTCCCTGCCCAGCCGTGCCTCCTGCACATTGCGCGCCACATCCTGGCCTTCATCTACCCAAATAGCAGTGGGATAGCGCTCGCGGAGCTGGGCTGCAGAGAGCGCCTGGAAGCGCGACTCCTTGCCGTCCATGTTCACGGCAACGCGTGTGAGCTCCCTTTCGCCCGCGAAGAGTGAGTAGATACCTGGCCGCCAGGTCTGCGCAAACTCCACCACGTACCTGTTCTGGCGGAATTCGGGCGCCAGGGCAAGCCTGGTACCCTCCGGCGTCGCCAGTTCCAACTGCGTCTGCACCTGCTCGGGGGCCAGCCTCACCACGATCGGCTGCCCCACCAGCACCTCGGTCTCCTCCGAGGTCTCCGGCTGCGAGAGCAAGCGCACTGCCCGCGTCACCAAGGGAGCAAAGAGGGAGGCGACGGTGATGTTCGACCACTGCGGTTCGAAACCGGAGGTGAAGACCAGCACGCGGCCTTTGTCCAGGCGCGCCTCGTAGAGGAACGGGTCGCCAGTGCCAAAGCGCATGATGACCTGGCGATCCACAGAGCCTCCTTGCGTGCGCAACGCGCTGTGAAACCGAGGGGAACGCACCTGGCGCTCCTTTTGGTCAAACACCCCCTGGAATAGCGCGTGCCCGTAATCAATGTCCTCCAATTCGAAGGTCGGCGCGTCCTCACCGAGCATGCCGACCATTTCGGCGAACAAGGGCAGCCCGAGGGCTGAGAGCAAACGCTCGTTGAGCGCCCGCACATCCGTTTGCAGGCCGGGTACGATCATCAGGCCTCCGCCCTGCTCGACGAAGCGGCGCAACGCCAGCACATCCTCAGCGCTAAGGAGCGGCGCATTGCACAAAACTATGACCTTGTACGACGAGAGAAAGTTTGCAGTCAAACCCGCCTGCGGGCGCACGGTGATCTGAAAGAAGGGGCGTTCGCTGCGCGCCGGATTCAAGGCTAACTGCAGCCGCTCGACGCCTATTCCCTGGCCGATGAGCAACACAGGGCTGCTTTCCGGCACCTGCACCACAAAAAACCGCTCGTCGTCCAGGGGGAGGCCGTCGTCTTCGACCACGACGCTGCCGCTAAGAAAACCGCTGCTCTGCGGCACAAAGTTCATCGTCACGGCGGTTGCCTCGCCTGCCTCCAAGCTGACGGTGGTCTGCGCGGCCCGCTTGCCCTCCACAAAGAGCTGCAGCAATCTGTTCCGCTGCGGGGCATTCCCCGTGTTCCTCACCACCACCTGGACCTGCACGGGGCGCCCTTGCTCGACGATTCTGCTGACGAGTCGGACGCTCTCCACCGCCAAGTTCTGCGCCTGGTCCGCCTGCACGGGAAGCGCCACAATGGGCACCGCTAAGGTGTCAGGCTTCCCCTCGCCGAAGGCAGTGGCCTGGAAGTCGGAGGCCACGTAGATTTCCTTACCCTGATGGGCAGCAGCACGCAACAGGTCACGCGCCAGACGCAGGGCTCCGTCCAAGTCTGTGGCCTCGCAAGAGGGTGCCTGCCGCGCTATGGCCTCCGCAAGGAGGGCTGAGTTGTTCATGGGGCCAGCAGTTGCCAGGCGAGGGGGTGAGCCAGGCAAGACGAGCCACGCCTCGCTCCCCGGAGCCAGCCCGTTGGCCACTTGCAGCGCCCTTTCTCCGGCAAGCTCCATGAGCGTCCTGCCGGCTTTTTCCCTGGCCATGCTGGCCGAATGGTCGAGCACCACCACCGCCGAGGAAGGCCCTGGCCGCAGATTGGCCCCAGCAAGGCGGAGCGTCGGCCGTGCGAAGGCCAACACCAGTGCCACGATGATCAGCGTCCGCAGCACCAACAGGAGGACCTGGCGGAGACGCAGGCGCCGCAGCTTGCGTTGCTCCAGCTGGCGCAGAAAAACCAACGTGCTGAAGGGGATGGTCTTGGCCCTGTGGCGGGTGAGAAGGTGCACCAGCAGCGGGATGGCCGCGGCCGCCAGGCCTATGAGAACCGTGGGATTGAGGAAAGACACCATCGAGGCGTAATCACCTCGTCGTGAAGAGAAATGCTCCCTTCCTCGCGCGCAAGACAACGGGGAAGGTGCTACTCACCGTTTTGACCCCTGACTGAGCCCCTCCTCGATCAGGTCGCACAGCGTGTGGATGATCACTCCGTGACACTCTTGAATGCGCGCCGCATCGCGGCTGGGCACGGTGATGGCATAGCGGCAAGTCCCCGCAATAGTACCGCCCCCAGAGCCCAAAAGGCCCACTGTGATGAGACCGTGCGTCTGCGCCCACTGCATGGCCTGTGCCACGTTGGCCGAGTTGCCACTGGTGCTGATGCCCACCAGCACGTCGCCCTCGGCGCCGAACGCCGCAACTTGCCGCACAAAGACCTGGTCGAATCCGTAGTCGTTGCCCACCGCAGTGAGGATCGAGGTGTCAGTGCTCAGGGCCAACACGGGCAGGGACTGCCGTTCCCTGCGGAAGCGGCCGACCATTTCGGCAGCAAAATGCTGTGCATCGGCCGCACTGCCACCGTTGCCACAGACAAGGATCTTGCGTCCGCGGCGGAGCGCATCGGTCATGACCTCCGCGATTTCGGCCACCAGTTCCGCATAGTCATCGGCAAGCTGCCGTATTAAAGCGGCGCTTGCGGCACACTGCTCGGCCACGCGCTGCACATGCTCTTGCCGTAATCTTGCCAAAGACTTCTCCTCAGTGGCCTCGCCAGAAGCGCTTCAAGCGACTGGCGAGGGATGCTGCCTGCACCTGCTCCATGGGAAGCGGCTCGACCTGCTCCACCTCCTCGCCGGCCAGCAGGCGGCGCGGGTTTTCGACGAACAGGCGGGCAGCGGTCTCCGTGCCCCACCTGCGCTCCACAAGGGCGTATGTCTCCCGCAGCCGTGGACGGCGGGCGCTGGCGCCATGGGCATCGCTGGCCACCACGTGTACCAGCCGCGCGTCCAGGAGCCGCTCGGCGAGCCTTCGGGTCTCCGGGCCAAAGACCCCGCGCAGGCTGCCGGAGTTGAGCTGCAGGAGCACGCCTCTTTCCACCAACTTCTCCGCCAGCCCCGGGTCGCGGAGGATCGCCAGGTTCCGCTCCGGGTGCGCCAAGATGGGAGTGAAGCCCTCCATAATCAGGCCGAAAAACTGCTCCTCAGCAAATGGCGGAATATTCTCCATGGGAAACTCCACCAGGAAGTACCGCCCGTTACCGGCCAGCGTGAGGAAGTGTCGATCAAGGCGCATCTCGGGGTAGGCGTAGATCTCGGCTCCTAAATGCAAACGCAACTTCAGCCCCTCTTGTTCCTTGATGCGACACAGCTCGGCAAAGAGCTGGCTGATCTCCGCTTCCCTGCCCACGTCGCCAGGCCCGAGGATATGCGGCGTGGCCACCAGATCGGTGATGCCATCCTCCTCTGCCAAGAAGAGCATCTGACGCGCCTCCTCCCAGGAGGTTGCCCCATCGTCAAACCCCGGGAGGATGTGCGTGTGCAGGTCGATCACGGACGTTTCCCTTTGCCGGCGAGGCGCATATCAGCTCAGTACGGCTCGGTGAAGAGCTCAAAGTGCGCCTGGGGATGCAGACAAGCCGGACACTTCTCTGGCGCTTCCTTGCCCTCGTGAATGTAGCCGCAGTTGTTGCACTTCCAACGCACTGGGGTGTCGCGGCGAAATACGCGACCGCGTTCCACATTCTCGGCCAGCTTCAGGTAGCGGCGCTCGTGCGCCACTTCCACCTCAGCGATCTTCCTGAAAGCCACGGCAATTTCCTGGAAGCCTTCTTCCTCGGCGACCCGAGCAAACTCCGGGTACATGGTGCTGTGCTCGTAGCGTTCGCCGGCTGCCGCCGCACGCAAGTTCTCCAGCGTGGTCCCGATCACGCCCGCAGGAAAGGCGGCGGCAATCTCCACCTCTCCTCCCTGCAGAAACTTGAAGAAGCGCTTGGCGTGTTCCTTCTCGTTTTCCGCCGTCTCGAGGAAGATATTGGCAATCTGCACAAAGCCTTCCTTACGTGCCTGGGAGGCAAAAAAGGTGTAACGATTGCGCGCTTGCGACTCGCCAGCAAAGGCGGTGAGCAGATTGCGCTCGGTCTTGGTTCCCTTCAGCTCTGGCATGTCTCCTCCTCTTTAGACTGAATCGGACGCATTCCACACACTATTCCCGCACATGGACTGCCTGCGCAAAGCGCCGCACCACGGTCGGGTTGTTGTCGCCCTCTAACACGTTGCCGGTGACCACGAACGAGGCACCCGCCGCCACTTTCGCCCGTGCCTCCTCCGGCGAGGTGATGCCCCCGCCGACCACTACCGGCAAGGTGGTGTAGGAACTCACGGCCTTGATCATCTCCACAGGCACCGAATGGACCGCCCCGGAACCGGCCTCGAGGTAGACGAGCTTCATGCCCAAATACTCGGCGGCAAGCGCTGTGGCCGCCGCAATGTCGGGCTTATGCCGGGGAATGGGGCGCGTGTTGCTCATGTACTCCGCCGAGGTGGTCTGGCCCGACTCGATGAGCATGTAGGCCGTAGGGATGGGCTCGATGCCACAGGCTTTGACCAAGGGCGCGGCCACTACTTGGTCGCCGATGAGGTGCTCGGCGTTACGCCCGCTGACCAGAGACATGAACAGGATGGCGTCTGCGTGCGGACTCACCTGTCGCACACCACCCGGGAAGATGATGACAGGGATGGTCAGGCGCCGCTTCAGTTCCTGGAGCAACTGCTCAAACGTGGGCCTGAGAAGCAGGCTACCACCCACCAGCAGGGCGTCCACACCTGCTTCCTGGCAGAGCTCGGCGCGCGCTGCTGCTTGTGCCACGTCCTCTTTGTCAGGGTCAAAGAGCACCAAATAGCCGGCCCCGCGGCGGTCGCGCGTCTGCACCAGGTAGTCGTAGACCTTCACGCTCCACTCGCGCTTGCTGTTGTTCAAGAGGCAAGGAGGCGGGAGACGATTTCCGGTACGGCCGCCAGGGCCGCGTCCACCTTGCCCAAGTCTTTGGCCCCTGCCTGGGCCATGCGAGGGCCGCCGCCCCCTCCGCTGCCGGTGAGCTTGCCCACTTCGCGCACCAGGGCGCCGGCATGGAGGCGACCGCTGTCTGCCAAATCAGCGGTCACCACGGCGAGAAAATTGCCCTTGCCGTCAAGGCTGGCGAAGAGCACGCCCGCGCCTGAGCCCAGTCGCTCGCGCACCACGTCAGCCAGCGACTTGAGCTCTTCCAAGTCGTTCACCTCGACCTTCGCGGCCAGCAGCCTCAGGCCCTGCACCTCCTGGGCACGCGCCACAAGCTGCGTAGCCACTGCGCTGAGGTCTTTGCCCTTGCGGCTCTTGACCGCGTTCAACAGCTCCTTCTTCTCGCGAAGGACCCCTTCCAGGCGTTCGGGGAGCTCGTCGGGCAGGCAGGTGAGCAACTGCGCCGCCTGACGGAGCAGCTCGCGGTCGTGCCGGACACGCTCCACTGCCCTGTGCCCAGTGAGTGCCTCAATGCGGCGCACACCCGCGGCCACTGCCGACTCGCTCACAATGTAGAACATGCCTATTTCGCCCGTGGCACGCACGTGCGTGCCGCCGCACAGCTCACGGGAATAGTCGTCCACCTCCAGCATGCGCACCATCTCTTCGTACTTCTCGCCGAAGAGGGCCACCGCGCCGCGTTTGCGCGCCTCCTCGAAGGGGAGGACCTGCCAGCGCACCGTATAGTTCGCTTGCACAGCTTCGTTCACCATCTGCTCGATACGCGCCAGGTCCGCCGGACTCACCTTCTCGAAGTGGTTAAAGTCAAAACGGAGATAGTCGGGATGAACAAGAGAGCCGGCCTGGTGCGCATGCTCACCCAGCACTGTGCGCAGCGCCTTGTGCAAAAGGTGGGTGGCCGTGTGGTTGCGCTCCGTGGCCCGGCGGCGGTCTTCGTCCACCTGGGCCTCGACGAACGCGCCCGCCGCGAAAGGTCCGCCCTGCTGGAAATGGCCCTGGTGGACGATGTGGTCGCCACTGCGCACAGTGTTTTCGACGCGAAACTTAGCCCCGGTGCCGACAATCCAGCCGGTGTCTCCCACCTGGCCACCACTCTCGGCGTAGAACGGCGTCACCTCCAGCACCACCCGCTCAGCGTCCGCGTACAGAACGGTAGTCTGGACACGCAGCTCCTCGTAGCCGACAAAGCGCGAGCCGCCGGTGGGCAGACCTGCGAGCTCAGGCATGGCGATGGCCCCCTCCTGGGCCGCGGCACGAGAGCGGCTGCGCTGCTCTTCCATGGCTGCCTCAAACCCTGCCACGTCCACCGCAAGCCCGCGTTCCCGCGCCAGCAGCTGCGTCAGATCCAGGGGGAAACCATAGGTATCGTGCAGGCGAAAGGCATCCTCGCCCGGGAGCACCGTTTCTCCAGCCGCTTGCAACTGCTCGACGCGTTTCTCGAATTCGCTCAGGCCACGGTCCAGGGTCCGGCTAAAGTTTTCCTCCTCCGCACGAATGATCCGGGCAATGTGCTGATGCCGCTCGCGCAGCTCGGGATAGGCTTCGCCCATCAGATCCACCAGGGGTGATACGATTTTGAAAATGAACGGCTCGTGCATGTCCAGCACGCGACCAAAACGCGCTGCCCGGCGCAGCAAGCGCCGCAACACGTAGCCTCGTCCTTCGTTCGAGGGCAGGGCGCCATCGGCGATGGCGAACGACAGCGCCCGCACGTGGTCGGCGATGACGCGAAAAGCCACCGCCTGCTCGTCGCTGCCGCCAGTGTACCTCTTGCCGGTCAGCTCAGCAATGGCGTCGATCAGCGGCATAAACAGGTCGGTGTCATAGTTGGAGCGCTTGCCCTGCAGCACAGCCACCAGACGTTCCAACCCCGCTCCGGTGTCCACGTGCTTGGCAGGCAACGGAGTGCACTGGCCGTCCTCATTGCGGTTGTATTGAATGAACACGAGGTTCCAGAGTTCCAGAAAGCGCGCGCACCCGCCGTTCACCGCGCAGACATGCCCTGGAGCCGTAACGTCACAGTATTCCGGCCCCCGGTCGATATGGATTTCTGAGCAAGGCCCACAAGGCCCGGTGTCGCCCATTTCCCAGAAGTTGTCCTTCTCGCCAAAGCGCAGCACGTGGCTGGGGTCAATGTCGGTGACCTGCGGCCAAAGCTCGGCAGCTTCGTCGTCGTCACGGAACACGGTGGCCCAGAGCCGCTCCTTGGGCAGATGCCACACGTCCGTGAGGAGCTCCCATGCCCAGGCAATCGCCTCGCGCTTGTAATAGTCCCCAAACGACCAGTTCCCCAGCATCTCGAAGAAAGTGTGGTGGTAGGTGTCGCGACCGACCTCCTCAAGGTCGTTGTGCTTGCCGGACACCCGGATGCACTTTTGCGAATTGGCCACGCGCACATAGTCGCGCGTGCCGACGCCCAGGAAGACGTCCTTGAACTGGTTCATTCCCGCGTTGGTGAACATGAGCGTGGGATCGCCTGCAGGGATAACCGGGGCGCTGTGGACAATGCGGTGGCCCTTGCTGCGGAAGAAATCAAGAAAGGATTGTCGAACCGTCGCTGCCTTCATTCCCGACGTTGCAGCCTCCTCGTGATATTGATTGGTCAGCCTTCGTCCTGGCCGGTGCCGACTTCGGCATTGGAGAGCACTACCCATCTAGCCAGAATATCGTTCACCAGTTCCCTGGCAAAGCCACGGCG